>SKPJ01000460.1 GCA_007119595.1 Myxococcales bacterium | reverse complement strand
TTTTCGCGCAGGTGTTCCTCCAATACACGTCGGCTGACGTCGCCTCGAGCGTGTTGAGCCTTCAGATTTTCGATGGTGTCCACAAATTCCTGATGCTCCCCTTCCAATTCCTCGAGTTGTTGCATCAAGGAGGCCCGTTGATGATCGAGCCTCTCCCACTGGGCCAGGTATTCTGTCTCGTCACCCGCCTGGGCCGGGCCAGGGGCGACGATCAACACCATCATCGCCAGGGTGGCGATGAAAAGTGACAGGTTGTGGAATCGATGTCTCATTGCGTATTCCCAGTGCGGCGGGCCCTGGTGGGGCCCCGGTCTGGGTTTTAGTCATGCAAGGGTCGATCCAGGCGCGGAGATATGTGAGGAATCGCTTCTCGAAACCCTGATCGGGTATCTGATAGGAGATCGCGCTCTGTCGATTCATCGTCACTCTGAGCTGCTGAAATACCATGTCTCCAAACCGTGACCAAAGGGTTGACCCGTAGGGCGTTGCCACGCTTTGAGCGAGGGAGTGGCGAGCAGCGTCTCTTCGGTAAAGAGCAGGGGAATACTGGGGAGGTTCTGTGACCAGGCGGCAAAGAGAGCTTCCTGCAATTGTTGATTTCGCTCCGGGTACAGCGCGCGCATCTCGCGCTCCACCAGTTCGTGGACGGCGTCCGTATAGGCATCGTGTCGGGCATCGGCGACATAGCGCCCGTCCTCTTGTGGAAGGTTCCACCATCGCCGTGGCTCGGCGTCGGGTTCACTGCGCAAGGTATGCAGCAGCAATCCACCGTGGTTGTTTTCTCTCCACGGCCTCCACGCGCTTCCAACTTCGTGGGGTTCGATATGCAACCCCACCTCTTCCAGATCTTCGATGATGGCCTCGATAAATTCATCGGAGGTGCTGGAGGGATAGGTAAAGGGGATGACGATGTCGGAGTCTACAATATCCTCCACCGCATTGCGGGCGGCGTCCGGATTCCACTCCCAGGTTTCGATATCGTCGGTGTGACGGGCTGTCATGGGACTGTGTGCAACGCGGCTTCCCTGGCTAAAGTAGTCCTCGATGTAGCGCTCTCGATTCAATGCGCGGGCGATGGCCCGGCGTATTTCGATCTTGTTCAGCAGGGGGTGATCGAAATCTACCTGGAGGAAGATGAGATTCGCCGACGCGCTCTGATGCACATTCTCCGGGGACTGAGCCCGGATTCGTGCGAGATCCTCGTCATCGACGTTATTGGGATCGGTGATATCGATCTCTCCATCGATGAAGGCATCGGTCAGTGAGTTGGAGTCGTCGTAGCGAAAGAGCTCGACGCGTTCGATACCGGGAGCGGTACCCACAAAATGTGGATTCGCCTCGGTGATGAGACGGTCGTCGTCATGGTCGACGATATGATAGGGGCCGATCGCCGGTAGGACGGCTTCACCGAGTTGATCTCGGATCTCTTCATATCCCTCGGAGTGGTATTTGTCTTCCAGGATATGGGAGGGCCATAACTCCGGGGCCTGCAGGGCCCTGGCGAGTCTGTCGGACCACCGAAGGATCACCGTGCGCTCCCCGTCGAGGCGGGTCTCAACAATATAGGGGTCGGGACTGGCTTCCAGCGGCAACAAGATGTCTTGAGTTGTTAGTGGCTGGCCATCAGACCACTTGGCGCCTTCCCGAATCGTCCAGCGAACTTCCAGCTCACCGCCGGCCAAAAACCGCAGCACTTCGCTGTCCACTCGGGGGACCTGTTCTACGCCGAGGGCCTGTGGACCGGCATCGGGATCGTTGTAGGCCAGTGGCCAATAGGAGGCTCGGGTCGGTGGTGAACTGGCCACCCGCAATCGTTGAGTGGTACCGATGCGGACCACGTCACGCTCGGATTTGGTGCGCTCCATCTCCGGGATCGGATCGGGCTCGATAATATGGGGAGGATAGGGGTCGGGAATGGCATTCCAGATCATGACGAGCATCACGAATGGAAGGATCACTCGGAGCGCGCGATCGGTGTACAGTGCGTACTCCCCCCGGTTGTGGCGTTGGAGTTCATGAGCGAGAACTGCACCTGCCACGCAAGCCACGGAGAGTGTGTAGACGATGATGAAAAGGGTGTCCGCCAGGGTGATATAGGCCACATCGGGGAGGACATCGGAGATACTGAATTGAAATGCAAACGCTGCTACCAACCCGGTCACCCCCATCGTGACCCGCGGTTGTGTCAAGTTTGGATGCACAAAGAGCGACGCCAAAACGATGAGGGCCACAATGGCCAGTGGCAAAAAGAGTTTGAGGACTACCGGCCGTATCGGGCGCTTGAGGACGACCTCGAAGCCGACTCGGTTGAGTGTGGCCTGACCGCCCTCAAAGGCGAGGTTGCCCAGGTCGGAGCGAAACTGGTCACTGGAAACCGCGGGATGGAATTCCGGCTCGTAGTGCCAGTCGGTGACGCTGAAGCTCTCCTCCATTCCACTGCCGGCGAGATCGGGGACCAATCGTCCTTGGTCCTCCGGCAATTCGAATATTACGCCCAGGGTCTGTTCATCAAAGGGAAATCGATGCAGCGGGAATTCTCCGCGCAGAGTACCTCGGAGGCGCCACTTCTTAGAATGCCAATTGCCGTTGGATTCCATCCCGAGTGATTCCATCTCGATACGTGCGCCGTTGGCAACCCGGATCCGGTTGGGGTCGAAATCACCGCGCCACTTGGCCCAGACATCGGCATCGACATCGAAGACGCCGTTTTTTTGATCGAAGGTACTTACGTCGTGGAGATAAATTCCGACGTAAATTCGCGGCAGATCGTCAGCGCTGGCCGTCGCGGGAGCGAGACTGGCGAGGGCGAAGACAGCGATGAGAAAGCACGCCCACAGACCGGTTGCGCGACGAGTATCACAGAGAGGAAATCGATTCATAGTCACTACTTTTCACTGTGGGGATAATCAATGACTGCCCAAGGCTAATATGCGACATCACCGGGGTCAATTTAGGGCAATGTGGAGTCTTGGCCGGGGCTCGCTCCGCTATGCGCAATAGGCTGCCGGGGATAGTGCTTGAAGGCGTAGGAAACCCCGTGGTATGCAGCTTTTTAAGGGATTTCAAGTGGTTGAGTTCGACGCGCGAAAAAAGGCCCTCTTCATGGCACAGATATCTCGCCCCAAACCTCCCGGCGAAAGTGGAAATAGCCTGGGACGGACGCGGCAAAAATCGATACAACTCACCGGTGATGATGGCGTCGTCTTCAGCGCTACGGTCTATACCTGCGTCAATCTCACCCGGGATCCCCAGCTTCGAACCCCGCTGATGCAGGGAGTGCTCAATGAGGTGAGCGCGCCCGGCGACGATCAGCGCACCTACCATCTGGCCATTCCGGTCGTCATCCACGACGAGGAGGAGGAGCTCTTTGCGTTGCTGATACCGGAGGGGCTTCGCCATCGCGAGTTTCAATGCCGAAGGCAATTGCTGGAGAAGATGGCCTCCTGCGACGATATCATTCCCGCCTATATGCGTCGCTTCGAGGTTCTCTTCGACATCTCGCAGTGGGAGTCCTTGAGCGCGGCACAAGAGACCGATGAAAACGTGGACGAGACACCGGCTGCTCCAGTACCGTCAGAGCCCTTGGAAGAGGAGCGTCGTCAGCTTGAAGTCGACCGTGAGCAGCTTGAGGAAGTCGCCTCCCGAGTCGAGCGCGATAGCGCTCGGGTCGATGAAGCTCGAAATGAGATCGAGCAGGAGCGCGCCGAATTGGAACAGTTGCGCCAAGAAGTAGAAGAGGAAAAGCGGAAATTGCAGGTCCAGGAACTCAACCTCGAACAGGAACGCCTGCGATTGCAAAACGATGGTGGCGACGACGAAAAACCACACGCCAACGAGTCTACACAAGTGGTCACGGACGACCAATTTATCGAAGTCGTCGAAGAGGAGGACGAGGAGCCACAAAATATAAGCAGTGGTGAGATGATGGTTCCCTCCACGGATATCATCGATGCCCGTCCGCGGCGCCCCCAGCCGACGAGTCGAACCTTCAAGGTCTGCGATCGCGACGACATCTTCGAGAGTTTTTCGGAGGCCGAACCGAATCCAGAAAAAGACTGGTTCTTGGCGGATATGAAGGATCTGGTCCTCGTCGGTTATCGCGTCGATGCGGAGCTTGTCGAGACTTTTGAGGGCGGGAATCTCGAATTTTTATTCCAGGTTCACAACGTCGACGGTGTACCGATTATCGGATTGACACTGGCCTGTTTTGATGACGACGGAGAGTGCCTCGAGGCGGTGACCGCACCGCTGACGGATCAAGCGGAGTACGAGCGCTCGTTGCTCGACAAAATCGCTCGCGATCTTCACGTCCATATAGCGCTTTATACAGGCGACGGAGAGCGGGTCGGCTGCTGGGAAGCTGGCGCTCCGATGCGAAGAAATATCGGATGGGCTCGGCAACGACTGCGCAAATGGCGTGACAACGCCACCGATGTCGACGAGGCAAGGGGAGCCGCCGAACGGTTGGCCTCCGGCAATGTGGAGTTGGTCGGCTCGATGCGTCATCCCTTCGAGACCCAGGGATTTAGCGAATTTCACGGTGCATCGGATGTCAAATTGGCCGTCGGCATCGTCGGCTATTGGTCGCGTCCGGAGCAATTCGACTATTTGATCGGAAATCGTTCCTTTTCGCTGGAGCAATTTCTCGACATTCAAAAGCGAGTGGTCCGCCAGGCCCTGCACTGGGGAATTGCTCCTGGACGGGCACTGAGCCAGTTGGCCATCGACGAGTCTATTATTCTCGATCGGGCCAGTATGACGCAGCGGTTGTTGACGAATTTTGCCGAAGTCTGTGTCGGCTTGCGTCCCAACGACCTGGATCCGATCGAGCAGTGGGAAAATTGGGATGCCTTGATCCAGTTGGCCAAAGACCACGCGATCACGCCCGATCCAGACGTATTGGAACTCGCGGAGGTCAGTCTCAATCGCGCCGAGAAGTACGAGGAATCACTGGACGACGAGCCAGTCGATGAACCGAATGGATCTGCCGCGAGCGCCGATGGCGTCCCGGAGCCGGAGGAACTCGGCGCTGGCTACGTCAAGTCCATGACGGCAGTGCACCGCTCACAGCGATCGGGGGTGACCTACTTTTTTCCCACCGACCAGATCGATGAGGACGTAGGTGAGTTGGAAAGCCTGGACCGCCAATCGCTGGGCGCTCTTCTCGATGATCCGCAGCGCAACCTCGCGGCCGCCCAGGTGCTTTTGGAGAAATCCGGTCCCCGCGCCATCGTCGAAGTCTTGGCGGTGGCCGATGAGTTGACGCAACCCGAGGTGGCCGCCCTTGCCAGATTCACCGGTGCTCGGGCCGACGGCTTGGAGGGAGCGTTGATGCAGGTCCTCGATTCGGCCGGATCGTCAGCGACCTTTGTAATCGCCTGGGCCTTGGCCTCCATCGGAAGTACGGCCGCCCTGCCTCGACTGTTGGACGCGATGCGCGATCCAAGACGCGGTGAGGCTCGCGATGCTCTGGCAGGTTGTCTTGCACTATTCGGTGATCGGTTGGTTCCTCCGCTGGCCCGTGCGCTCAAGGAATCACCAAGTGATGACGATCTTCTCGCCGTGCTTGCAGCTCTCGAGGATGTGCGGCAGGGAACCCTGGAGGAGCTCGAGCGCGATCGAAACCAGGAATTGCAGCAGGCCGTCCGCCGAGTTCGCCAGTTGGTTTAGAGCGCAGAGTCTGTTTTTATAAAGGACGTTTACAACCCCAATAGGGAAGGTCATAGTAATCTAGATCTACAATCTGTCTGTCTTGGCATCATCGAGCAACGGATTGAGGTGTAAGAGCGTAGAGTACGTCCATCTAAGACCCCGGATAAACTCCCGATGATCATCGCGATTTTTAGCGACATACACGCCAATTCCGACGCCTTGGAGCCGGTGGTCGAGGCCTACCGCGACCACGAGCCGGAGATCGAAAAATACGTCTGCCTCGGAGATGTGGTCGGCTACGGTGCGGCCCCGAATCCCTGCTGTGATATGGTGCGGGAACTCGACGCCACAACGGTGGTTGGAAATCACGATGCCGCCGTGTGTGGCCGGATGAACTACGCCTATTATTACGACGCGGCACGCAACGCGCTGGACTGGCATGCCGAGCGGCTCGATGAGGAACATCACGAGTGGCTAAAATCCCTTCCCTATCGCGAGGATTACGAAGACGTCGCCTTTTGTCACGGCTCTCCGATCAACCTCGAAGATTTTGAATATGTCTTCAATCTTCAGCAGGCCAACGAGTTGATCAAACACTGGGAAGAACTTCAGCACGTAACCTTTATCGGGCATTCCCATCTGACGAAGTCCTTTAGTCTCCATCCCGACGAAGGGGCCGTGGAATTGGTGGGCCCGGTCCTGAATTTTGAAGAGGATAAAAAATATATCGTCACCGTCGGAAGTGTCGGTCAGCCCCGCGATAATGACAATCGCGCCTGCTACGGCGTCTACGATACGGAGGCGAATAGCTTTACGTTTCACCGCCTCGAATACGATGTACGCGAGGCGGCGCGCAAGATCTTCGAATCCGACCTCTCCAGCGATTTTGCAAAGCGGTTATTCTTCGGGATCTGAGAAAGAGACTCCGTTGTCGGACTGCTAACGAGTTCCCATCCGGAAACCCCATGAATTTCGCAGATACCGGCCGAAATCACGATCTCGAAGATTTCATCTCGGCCCTGCTCAGATTCGGGATTTCCAGATGGAAACTAACGAACTGATCGCGGAGGCGATTTGATCAAAAGAAGCCACGACTCGCGACATTCGCCCTCGTAGTTTTTGCAAATACGTTATTGCAAAAGCGCCAGGAAGTGTTCCACGCAATAAGCGGTGAGTTGGTCGGCTTCGTCACCCCCTGGGGCGCGTTCTCCCAAAAGCAAACAAAATGGTGGGGCCAAAAAACCGAACTCCGGTGCTTCAATCGCCTCAAAGGAGTGCAATAGGCGTCCCGTGCTCAGTTCGCGAAGATCGACGGTTTGGCAGACGTTGACGACGGCGTCGCGAATTTGAAACAGGGGAAGGTTTCCATGCAATAACAAGGTCTCCGCCGCGGGTACTACACGCCAGTGCACCTCTCCGCTGCAGATGTCGAAACAGGTCAATTCGGCTCGGTCGGTGCGCACCAATCCGCGCCGGCCCCCGTCGTATTCGACGGGAAGGATCGAAGTGGGCCTATCGACACCGGCGCTGGACAATTCAATCTGCCAATTCGTGCGGGGATCGACAGCTTCCAGGTCGATGCCGGCGAGAACCAATTTGCCGTGTCGCTCCAGGGCTACGACCATCGAGTGGTCAATAAAACTCGGCGGTCCGCATACGTATCCCGGGAGTCGAAGTTGCCACACGGTACGGCCCGTAAATGGATATAGCGCATAGAGTGTCGAGCCGTGATGGAGCGGCTCGTGGGTGATGACGTAGAGTCGCCCCTGATGATATGACATGGGGAGTTCCGGCGTTCCGCCGAGACGAATTCGCCACAATATATCGCCGCTACTGGGGTTGAGCGTGGTCACCACTCCTTCTGAAGATTGTACGGAAGCCAGCGGTCCATTGAATACGATATCGATAAGGTGACCGGGGGATGTGGAGTGGTTCCACTGAATTTGCCCCGACTCATGATCGACGCCGATGATATCGCCGCTGCGCTGGCTGATGACCGTGATATTCGGGTCCGTATAATGGGCGGAGGAGCCGAGTTGTCGCCAGGGGACATCGGTCTCGACCGTGGTCTGTAGTTCGCCGCAATGTCGATTGACGATATGGAGACGCCGATCGCCACCGGTAGCCACCACATAGTTTCCGGCACCGGTCATGATTGCGTCGAACTCACAGCTGACGTCGAGCTCATAACGCCACATTCGATGACCCTTTTGGGGGTCGATGCACTGGATTGCTTCCGGCGTCGCCACCAACAGCGATTCCGGCGTTAGCACGATGGACTCGAAGTCGATGCGCTCGGTGTACAGACTCCAGGCGCGGCGCGGAAAAAGTGTATGAACCGAGGACAGAGGCCAGGGAAACTCGCCGCTGCTGGGCACCGGCGCTGTCTGGGGTTCGACGTGACCCAGTCGACGAAGATAATCCTCCGGTCGATCGTGATATAGATTGTTGCCGCACAGATCGCGATGCCAGTGACGCAGTCGTTCCACTTCCTCGGCGAGGTCGACGAATCGGTGGTTGAGCTTTTGGTGCTGGTTGGCTCGGGTCACGTCCTGCACAA
>SKPJ01000073.1 GCA_007119595.1 Myxococcales bacterium | reverse complement strand
TCTCATTGCCCTCGGCATCGAGTGGGAGCCACTCGATGATGCGCTGGTCGGTGCCGTGTAAATAGCGCAGATCAGCCCGACGATGAATCGATCCATCAGATGCTGTCTCGGCAATTGGTTTGCGAAAGATCGTCCCGATCATACCGGCGATCATCTTATAGACCCCGACATGATAGGTGATCTCATCGTCGTCATCGATCCGGGCGTGGATCAATTTGAGCTGTGCCGTCCCGTCGCGCACCAAATCGACAGCGCCCACTGAAATCGAGGGGGCATCGGCGTCGACGTGCTCAAATTGCTCCAAGGACAACGTGGCGATGCGGCTACCCTCGCGATATATCTCGAGCGACTCTCCCGGATGGTGCACGGCGATAGTGATGTGGTCGCCGGATTCGAAATGACCGCGATAAACAGAAGCGTTGGGGGGGACCGTGATGCTGTGACGGTCGGCGAATTCACGGCGTTCTTCGTCGCTTTCAAAGGCGACGATCGAATCCTCGATCCAGGGATCGACCGGTTCGTCGGCGAATTCGTCAGGGCCGCGGGACTGGTCGCCTTCGAGGCCGCGCGCCGCCTGACGCTCCTCGAATTGGGCCCGGTCGTGGGCGTGCTCGATCTGTTGATCGACAGCGGTCCGCGCAAGCTCGTCGTCCGCATCGGAGGGGACCTCGACGATCTCGCATTCGCACTCCGGCGCCAGCCATTGCTGGACGGAGGAACAACCGCTCAAGACCAATGCAGCAGAAGCGATGAGGCTAAAAGAACTGAGAAATTTCATATCGAGCGATATTAGGGGTTGAGACTTGCCATGTGAAAGCCCGATGCCGGCGAACGATCCCAATAGCGCAGATGTACGCTCTGCAGGCCGACCTCGGTGGTGCCCAACGCTTCGGCGGTGGCGATCGACATATCCAGGATCCCGCGCCAATTTTTGTCGCGCGAGCTGGAGACGACGAAATCCCAGGTGCCGTCTTCGTCGATGATCCCGTAGGGGCCGCGATCATTGATTCGACACCAGGTTCGGCGCTGATTGGCCCGGTTTTCGATCAACACCAGGGTATTAAAGGGGAGGTTGCGGTGGGCGCAGGTATATTGCTGCGGATCGAAGTCTTCTCCGTTGGCAGTGATATCGCCGTGCCACGATCCGTCTCCATACCAGGAGGCGAGACCGGTCTCTTGTACGGGCGGGGCTTCCACTTCCGGGAAATCGACGTCCAGTCCCGCAGCGAACTGGGCGTACATTGCAAAAATTACTGTCCATTCGATAATCGACATGACGCGCTCTTGTGCAAAAAAATACGGTGATACAAAAGGCCAAGCTATCTGGCGACGCACCGAGTAGCGGAAACGATGCGGCGATTCAAGTGGTCCTATCGGGCCGTTTGGATTTAAACAGCTTCTCAAAGCAAAAACATAGCACCTCGAATTTCTCGTCAACCCTTTTCGTAGACCGATCTCTTCGGGAGCCCCGGACGGAGGCGATCGGCGGGTGTAAATCAGTTAACGGCTGTCGTCGATGAGCGCCAAAACCAAAGAAGTGGGGCGATCTATTTCATTCATCGATTATCTCGCCTGGCATCGATGGTGGCGTTGAATTGCAAGCCAAGACCGGCGGTGAATATTGCTCCATCAGGCGATTATGTAGAGATGACGGGGAAATATCGCGGTGGTCGCAGTTTCCGCTATTTGAGAATGAACCTTGACAATCGGGGTCGGTTTTCGCTCTCTTGGTAGCCTCAGCGCAGGTGGAAAAGAGTTCGCGGTGCGATCGGCACGGAATTTGAATAACCTCATGGCAGGCGTAAAGCATTGAACGCTGGAGCGGCATCAAACTGAATCTGGTTCGGTGACATACACCGAAATTGACGAAAAGAGGAGATTGAGAATGGATAGGATATCGATGTGGCGACTTTCGATGGGCCTGGCCCTGATGGTCGCGGTTGGATTTACGTGGGGATGCGCCCAGGACGTGGGCGACATCGACCGGACCCAACCCGACAAGGTGGAAAAGGCACTCTTTGCCAATGACGATGAGTGGTATCTTCAGCAGACGGTGATCGACACCGAGATGGAAGGTGGCAATATCGGTGATGGCAATATGGGCTCCTCCGGGGCATTTGCTTTTGTTGCCTTCGAGAGTCCTCTCAAGCGGGTTCGCTGGACCATCACGGAGTCCGTTCTCTACGCCCACTCCACCGTGGAGTTGGCCGAGGGCCTCAACGAGGGTTTTGACGAAGAAGACGCCCGACGCCTGGGTATCGTCGCCGCTTTCCCGATTCGCGGTCACTTCGACGTTCAGCGCTCCTACAGCACCTCCACCGGTGAGCCGAGCAACGTGATTCAGGAAAACTCCTCCGACAGGCCCTGGTATGAACGGGAGTTCATGCGGGTCGACTGGTCGACGAATATGGTCGACGGATTCCGGATGTTTCACGGCATGTACGGACGGTTTTCACCGGCAAGCCATGACGTACCCGAGGAAGATGCCCACGTCGATCCCAATCGCACCCGACTCAGTGAAGACTTCATTGATACGGTGACCGATTACGCCTTTGAGCCCGACATCAACGCCTGCTTTGGTGCCTATGGACTGGACTCCATATGGGCCTGTGAAGGCGGCCGTCTCTCCGTGCGAACCTCGATGAAACGCGTCCCCGAACAAGAGACCTACGAGCCACTCAACTACACGGATACCAGAGAGATCACGCGCGACGGAACGCCCTCCGGCGAACCGGTCTATGTCGCTTCGATCTTCGACACCGACCTGGGCTATAACGTGGAGGTCGAGTGCACCGATGAAGTCCGAAATTGGATGCTCGAAAATTGGGGCATGAATTGGGAGGAGCGCTGCCGTCCCGCCAATTTCGAATTCTTTGAGCGATTCGGTTATTTTAGAACTGAGCGCACGACCTGGGATCGCTATGTCGGAACCTCCGACGATCAGCGCCGATACTATGCCCAGCGCTGGAATATCTGGCAGACCATGCTCGACGACAACGGACATCGACTCGATGAGTCGGAGCGGATGCCGAAGCCGATTACCTTCCACCTCAATCTCGAATATCCCAAATTCATGTTCGACGCCGCCCAAGAGACGGCCGAGGAATGGAATGACCTGTTTCGCAGCACCGTGGCCATGGCCATGGATATCAGCGAGAGCGAGCTCGACACCAAGCTCGAAGACGAATACGGCCACACCGACATGTTCCGCATCGTCGAGAATAGCTGCCATCCCGGTCCCCTCGTCGACTGGTATGAGGAGTACGGAAGCGCCCAGTCCGAAGACCTGGACAGTGTGGACGCCATCTTTAGCGATTATATCGGTACTCCCTCCGGCGACGCGGCCATGGAAGCCGCCCTCTGGGATCTCTCCCACGACGCGCGCACCAATCTCTGTGCCGAACTTGAATACGCCACCGAGATGCGCCCCGACGCGGATGCCCAATTTAGCTGGGAGCGCGTCGGTGATCTGCGCTACAGCTTCTTCAACTGGGTCGAAGAGGCCGTCCCCTGGGCCGGTTATGGTCCCTCGGCGGCCGACCCCCTCACCGGTGAGATCATTCGCGCAAACGCCAATTACGCCGGTGCCTATATCCGACGTCAGTCGACGTACGCTGCGGATCTGATTCAGTATTTCAACGGCGAACTCAGCGATGAAGACCTGCTCGCCGGTGTTCAGATTCGCGACGATCTATTCAATAACGACTACGACAGTGAGCGCTTTGGTCTGACCCCGGAAGGACAGCGTGAAATGGCGCTGCGCGCCGGCGTCGATCCCGACGAAGTCAGCGCTACCGGTTTCGAAGAACGACCGGAAGTCGATGAACTGGACCCGTTTTTGCTCAAATACGGTATGGATCGTGTTCAGCAAGAAGCGGATATTCTCTCTCAATACGGCGTCAAACAGGCGGCGCAGGACGAGCGAATGGTCGAGTTTTTGGAAAAACCGCGGGTCAAAAATATCATGATGGGAGATGTGGAGCTGCAGATGTCCGTGGAAGCGGTGGCCCGAGAGCGTCACGGCGAACACTTTACTGGCGAGCAACTCCACCAGGCCTACCTCGATATGCACACTCCGCAAATCGTTCAGGAGCGAGAGCGCCAGCGTGACCGAATGCTCGGTGAGCGAAGCATTCACCTCAACAACGACATCACCCAGGCCCTGGAAAATCTGGTCACCTACCAGGGCGTCACCGACTACTTTAAGGGAATGGAGCGCGCGGATATCAAAGAGTACTTCATGAACCGCGTCTTCATCGGTACCCAGCTCCACGAGATCGGACACGCTGTGGGGCTTCGACACAACTTCTCTGCACACGCCGATGCCCTCAACTACCACGACGAATATTGGGAGATTGAGCGCGCCGTCGCCAACGGAGACATCCATCGCCACGAGGCCTATAGCATTCAGGGCGATATGATCGACCAGGTCACGGACCGAGACGTCGATTATCTCAGCCAGACCGAATTCCAGATCGCCAGTGTGATGGACTACACCGCCGATATGACCGGTCGCTTTGCGGGACTCGGCAAATACGACAAGGCGGCCATCAAATTCGCCTATGGTGGATTGGTCGAGCAGTGGAAAGAGGACGTCGAGCTTTCCAATACGCTGAGCTTCGATCTGATGCTCGGCGATTACCGCGAGTTGCCTCAAATCATGGCCAGCGAATTCGCCGGTGATGACGATCAGTATATCAAGGGGATCGACATCATCATGAACGAGCGCGAGTACGTCCACATCAACGAGGCCATGGAACAGCGCCGCCAGGGAATTAAGAAAAACACCCTGGACTGGGCCAATTACGAGATCAGCGACAGCAATCGACCGGCCCTCGATCGGACCGTGGAATATAATTTCTGCACCGACAATCTCAACGGGCGAGTCCTCGATTGCGGTGTCTGGCTCTACGGTGGCAACCAGCAGGAAATGGTCAATCACGCCTTTGATTCCTATCGAGCCCTGCAGATCTTCTGGCGCTATCGCCGGCACAATATCGACCGGATGTACGACAACCTCTTTGCCTTCCAAAACCGGTTGTTCAGAACCTTTCAGGTCTCGCAGGAGCCATTCCGCTACTACTCGATTTATCGCTGGCTCGACCTCGGTGTATTCACCGATGACTTACAGCGAGCAGCCATCGATGGCTTCAACTTCTACAACGAGATCTTCTCCACGCCGGAGCCGGGACGGTACTGTCCCTTCGACTCCACCCAGACCTCGGTAGATCCCGACTGGTACTACGATCTGGAGAATACCTTCGTACCCGCCGGCTGGCATCGTGAAGACGGTGAGTGCGAGGGCTATCTCGATGTGCCTCGGGGCGAGGGATTTTTGTACAACTTCGGGTTCTCCGATGAGTACGAATTCCGTATCGACCGCGTCGGTACTTTCATCGACAAGGCGCTTGCGGCGCAGGTGCTCTTTCAGATGAGCGCCGACTTCCAGCAGAGTGCGTTCTTTACCGACCGCCGTGCGACGAACCTGTCGTATTGGACTCTGTTCAAGGACGAGATGCTCAATATGCTCGGAGGGTTGATCCTCGGTGATTATCACGGGTACGGAGCCGCCGTGAACGGTGGAAAATTCGATGCCCCGGTCCCCGTCGATCCCGCCACCTTCGGCACCGGCGCACCGAATCCCCTGGAGGGCCGTCCGCGCATCTACACTCCGCAATCGCTCAACCACGAGTTGAACGCGCTGGCCGGTGGACTCATCTTCAGCTCCGGTTGGGAAGATCGCGAGGTGGATTTCACCCACTACGTCAAGGTCTCGACCACCCAGGATGAGAGCCAGCAATTTGCCGAGGGTGTCGACATCGTCGAATTCGTCCACCCTGTTTCGCACCAGGTCTATCAGGCCGCCGACATCGAAGAGCGAAGCGTCGGTGTCCGCATGATCAATCGCGCCAACGAGCTCAGCGAGCGCTATCAACTCGCCGAGCAAGATCTGCAGCAGGCGGAGCCGGGAACGACGACCTATACCCAGCGTCGACGAACCCGCGATCTGCGCCTGGAGCAATTGCAGGATATGGTGGCGAAGATGGACATGGTCCGTGACGTCATCGACATGACCTACGCATTGCGCTAAGCGACGTGATCACCGACAGCCCCCACGCATTTCGGGGCTGAGTAAGAAAGGCCCGCCGGATTGGTTCCGGCGGGCCTTTTTTTTGCGATCTTTCCTTCTCGGCAATTTCCGGCCTGTCTCATCCGATGATCTGGTAGTCTCGATGGCTGGGATGTAACCAATTGGGCTTTTAAACACAGCTCGCCCGGTGCATAGTTTCCTCCAACCACAAGATTTCGACCCAATATGCTCGGCTTCACAACGGAGGCTGCTTCGGTGACGATGCATCTGCCGGATGTGAGCGCCGATCTCGTCGACGATGGTTTGAGCAAGGGCAAATGGATCACCGAGCTGTGGACGATATCTCGAAGCAAATTGAATCCGGGGAAGCACCCGAATCGCTGTGGAGTTGGAAGATCATCCCCGTGGCAATTGTCACGGCACTCATCCTCTCTGCCCTGATTCATCAACTGGGTGGGATGGCGGAGTTCGGAGGCGTCATCCGCCATGCTCGATGGGAGTGGCTGGCGGTGGCGGGGGCCATCGTATGCTTTAGCCTATTCGTTATCACCGCCCGCTTTCGCGTCGTTGTACAGGCCATTGGTTACCGGCCGGGGATGGCGAAGCTCTTCCAGGCCGTCGTCGCAGTCTGGCCACTCGGGTTTTTGCTCCCGTCCCGGAGTAATGACCTCTTTCGAGCCTATATATTGCGCGATGATCTGCCGGGATGGAAATGCATTGGAGCGCTGCTCGCGGAGCGCGCCGTCGACCTGCAGACGCTGGTGTTATTTAGCGCTGTGGGGTGTCTTTTGCTGGGGCTGTGGATACCCGGGGCTCTGGCCATTGTGGCGTGGCTGAGCGGCTGGGGACTGTTGTGGTTTCTACACCGCTGGGCGGGCCGTGTCGTGCGGTGGAAGGCGGTGAGTCGTTTTCGCGACAAACTCGAAGCTCTGTCGGCGGCCTTCGATGTTTTGAAGCAAAATCCACGGGCTCTGCTGATCGTGCAGGCCATCTCGATGCTCGCCTGGGGAAATATCACGATCCTGATGGTGGTGCTGTGCGCGATGTATGGCGTGGAGGTGTCGTGGATGATGATCATGGCGTTTTGGCCCGTCGCGTTGGTGGTCGGAATGTTGCCGATTACCGTGGCGGGGCTGGGGACGCGGGATGCCGCGTTTGTGGCTCTGTTGACGGTGAGCCACTCCGCGCTCGTGGAGGCCGATGTAGTGGCTGTCACGATGACCTATGCCCTGGTGACCATGGTGTTGCCTTCGTTGCTGGGTACTCCCTTTCTGGCAAGGTCTTTGATGGCCAGATCGGATCGCCAATGATGTTTTAGGAATCGGCAAATTGGGTATTTGAGGCCTCGTTCTATAATCCATTGGGGGTTTTGTTTGGAGAAGAATACATGCATTCTACGAGTATCGCGCTAGCATCGACTCGATTGGTTGAATCACGAGCCGGGTACGAATGAAGGTCGCAGACATGGAAGGGATTTCGGTCATCATCCCGATGTATAATGAGGAGGACAATGTACCTCAGCTTTGTGAGGAGTTGTCGGCAGTGCTCATCGGTATGGAGACCGACTACGAGTTGATCTTCATCGATGACGGGTCACGAGACAAGACGCTGAATCGATTGCAGGACCACGCCGAAGTCGATCCCAATGTCAGGATTATCGAATTCAGGCGTAATTTTGGGCAGACAGCGGCCATCGCCGCCGGCTTCGATCACGTCAACTACGACATAGTGGTCACCCTTGATGGAGATCTGCAAAACGATCCCCGTGAGATTCCACGCATGGTCGCCAAACTCAGCGAGGGTTACGACCTGGTGGCGGGTTGGCGAAAAGAGCGCCAAGACCCTTTTTTGAGTCGAAGACTGCCGAGCATGATTGCCAATTGGCTTATATCGGCATTGATACGGGTGCGCCTACATGACTACGGGTGCACCCTGAAAGTCATGACGAAGGAGATCGCCGACGGTATACAACTCTATGGCGAGATGCACCGCTTTATCCCGGCTTTGGCCGCCGAGATGGGAGCAAGAATCACCGAGATGCCGGTCAATCACAGGCCGCGGATTGCAGGGACATCGAAGTACGGCATTTCCAGGACTCTGAGGGTATTACTCGACTTGATG
>SKPJ01000454.1 GCA_007119595.1 Myxococcales bacterium | reverse complement strand
CGCTGAACGCGATGCGCTGAACGCTGAACGCGATGCGCTGAGCGCTGAACGCCCGAGCGCGAAAGATTCCGCTAAACTACGCTGTGGGCGCGGAGGATGGTGCGAGCCGCCGTGGTGGGTTCGGATCACTGAGGATGGCCGGTGTCGTTGCCTCCCCAGGTTCAGCGATGACCCAGCATATTCGAACGTGGTCGCTTGTATCCACGCCTCCGCGTCGCGCTCCGACTTAAGTTCCTAGCACTGCCATTGCTTCGCCCATTCTCCAATGGTTAAATAGAGGACATCAGAAAACGCCGACTTTCGTAGAGTTTCCTGATGCCCTCTAAATGCCGTTCAATGATTGACCGGAAATATTGTTTATGCGGCGATTGGTGGATCTGTTGTCATGACGACAAATCACAACCAGCGTTCAACTTCTTCATCAAATAATACGCCCCCCGGCGGGGGACTGGACTCGGAGCAGCCACCCCCGATCGACGGTCGAGGGCGATTCCACAGGTTTTTCAGCACCGCCTTAAAAAAGCTGGGGCTTCTTCTGGCCTGTGTGCTTTTGGCCGGGCTGGGACTCACCCTTGGCTGGTATAGCTTTACCAACATCGAGAAGATGCGCCAGCTTGAGCGGACCCCGGAGATCCCGAATGCGTCGATCATCACCGGAGAAGTCAACCTGTCGGGAACCGTCGTCAAAGACAAAGAGTTGTTGCGCTCGCCAAGGACCAATACCAATACGGTCTACTATCGCTACACCATCGAGGCGGAAAAGCGCGACTCCGATGGATCTACGAGTTGGGAGAGGGTTCACACCTCCTCGGATTTGGTCGATTTCATCCTTATGGATTCCACGGGGGGGATCCTCGTCAGCGCCACCGACCCCGGCGTCGAGATCGATGCTCCGCGCTCGTTTCGCGAGCGCGACGGTTCACGGCGATACACCGAGTACCGCATCGACGCCCGCAGCGAAGTCTTCATCCTCGGGTATGCACAAGAAACTCCCGAGGGGTATCAAGTCGGTTTCCTAGAACCCGGAAATTACGATCCCATCATCTCTGCGGGTACGGAATACGAACTCCGTCACAGTCGAACCATCATCAGCGGGGTTATGATAGCACTCGGCGTCGGTGCTCTGCTCTTTTCCGTCTTCTTCTTACTCCGCCTTTTTCCGGTTCATCACTCGGCGCTGTATCTGAGCATGGCCACCGTCGTGGTGGTCGTCGCTCTCAGCTTTCAGAGTTTTTCGATGATGGCCTCCGATTTAAACAGGGCCGACCAATCAGCAGTACGCACGCTGGAAGAGGGCGAACGGGTAATCAACGAGGTATTGGAACGCAACGATGTCGCCCCGCCCGATACATTTGAGGAGTTGGGCTCCTTTGACGATGCGGACTACGCAAAAATGTCGTCCCGTGAACGCCAGCGGGCATCGGGTGTCCGACTGATGATGGCTCGCTCGGTGCAGCGCACCAACGACAATCTATCTCGATTCCCGGAAAAGGTGGTGGGTCCGATGATCGGCATCCATCCCCTCGATCCAATCGACGTAACGGAGGAGGAACAGGCTCAAATCGAGGAGTTGGAAGCCGACTACAGTCCGGTTCGACTCGATTTCCGATACGGTCTCGGCGCCATCCTGGTGGGTATTCTGGGACTTATCTTCGGCACCAAAGCGGGGCTTGGAAAAATTGGCGTCAAACGCACCATCGAAAATGTGCCGACATCGCCGACCGATGGCGCGGTGTACGGATTGACGGAATTGAAGGGAAAAGCCGAGCGAGTCGATCTCAAACCGTGCTACACCAGTCCTCTATCCCACATCAATTGTGTGTATTATCGCTACAAAGTGGAGAAAAAAAAGCCTTTCGGAAACAGAAATAGGACATGGAGGACCATCCGGGACGAATCGAAGGTGATGCCCTTTTATTGTCGAGATCACGCGGGAAGAATGCTCATCAAGCCAGAGGGTGCAGAGTGCGTCGCCGCACGGCGCATCCGCGAGCGCAAGGGAAGGCGCCGCTATACGGAGTGGACCATTGCCGAATACGACGATGTCTACGCATTGGGCTCGGCGACCATCAATCCCGATGATCACGAGGAGCTGGTGCTGACCGACGAGGATGAGGAGACGCCATTTATCATCACCTCACTCTCCGAAGGGGAGCTGATGCAAAAAAAGGCCGCCGCCGGCTTTATGCATCTCAATTTTGGCATCGTAGCCTCCATGATGGCCGCCATGGGCCTCGCCGGCATGGTCGTCACCTTCGGCCCCATGCTCTACGTCACGACCGCTGCCATCTCGTGCAGTTATCTCTTCGTGGTGCTCGTCTTTTTGTACTACAACGACCTGGTATTTTTGCGCGAACGAGTGGAGCGAAACTGGTCGAATATCGACGTGGCGCTCAAAAAGCGCTTCGATCTCATCCAACACCTCGCCGAAATGGTTCAGGATTATATGGTCCATGAACGGCAATTGCAGCGAGACGTCACCGAGGCGCGAAGAGCGCGCCACACCGCCGTTACCAGCTCTCCGGACAACGTCGAAGTGGCCGCCGAGGAGCGAGTGCGAAACCAGATTTTGGCCACTGTCGAGGATTACCCCGAGCTAAAGAGCAGGGAGGTGGTCGCCGAGCTAATGCGGGCGCTCTCCGACGTAGAAAACGACATCGCTTTGATGCGCCAGGGCTATAATGACTCCGTGGAGCGCTACAACACGCGAATCGCCCACTTTCCGGAGATCCTGGTGGCCTATGTGGCGAATTTTCAAAAGACACTGCATCTACACAGCACCAAATCGGAAGCCGAGCGCCGCCCGGTGCCCATCGAGGATTTGAACTCCACAGATTCCGAGACATCACCGACGGTCTCGGAAGCGTCATCGACGGTCAAGACGTAGAGGATAGGGGTTTTGCAAGGGACTTCACTACATCCAACCACTGGATGGTTTGAGTGGAGACGCAACTTTCTGGCAATGCCATTGCCCCGGCCATGCTCCAATGGTTAAATAGAGGACATCAGGAAACGCCGACTTTCGCAGATAGCGGCCAATTTCGCGAATTTCGAATCCTCTCACCGCTCGACGTATCCTCCGGATATGCCTCGGGGTTCGAGAATACGAACTTCATCGAAATTTTCTCGCCCCTGCTCGAACCCGGAGTTTCCGGATGCCCTCTAAACCGTTCAATGACGAACCGGCGATATTTTATATACGGCGATTGGTGGATCTGTTGTCATGACGACAAATCACGACCCGAGTTCAACTGCTTCATCAAATAATACGACCTCCGGCAAAAGTCTGGACTCCGAAGAGCCTCCCCCGATCGACGACCGTGGGGGATGCCGGAAGTTTTTCAGTACCGTCCTAGAAAAGCTGGGAATGCTTCTGGCCTGTGTGTTTTTGGCCGGGCTGGGACTCGGCCTTGGCTGGTATAGCTTTACCGACATCGAGAAGATGCGCCAGCTCGAGCGGACCCCGGAGATCCCGAATGCATCGATCATCACCGGAGAAGTCAACCTGTCGGGGACCGTCGCAAAAGACCAAGAGTTGTTGCGCTCACCAAAGACCAATACCGAATCGGTCTACTATCGCTACACCATTGAGGAGAGACGGCGCGACTCCGATGGAAATACTCGTTGGGAGACCGTTCATAGCTCCTCGGATCGGGTCGATTTCATTTTGATGGACTCCACGGGAGGAGTCCTCATCAGCGCCACCGATGCCGGCGTCGACATTGATGCTCCGCGCTCGTTTCGCGAGCGCGACGGTTCACGGCGATACACCGAGTATCGCATCGACCCCCGCGACCAGGTCTTTATCTTCGGATATGCACAAGAAACGTCCGACGGGTATCAAGTCGGCTTTCGGGAACCCGGAAATTACTATCCCATCATCTCTGCAGGCACGGAACACGAACAACGGCACAGCCGGGCTATCACCAGCGGGATAATGATAGCACTCGGCGTCGGTGCTCTGCTCTTTTCCGTCTTCTTCTTACTCCGCCTGTTACGGATCCATCACTCAGCGCTGTATCTGAGCATGGCCACCGTCGTGGTGATCGTCGCTCTGAGCTTTCAGAGTTTTTCGATGATGGTCTCCGACCTGCAGAGCGCCGATGAGTCGGCCGGGCACACCCTGGAAGAGGGCGAACGGGTGATCAACGAGGTGTTGGAGCGCAATGGTGTCGATCCCCCCGATACATTTGAGGAGTTGGGCTCCTTTGACGATGCGGAATACTCAGAACTGTCCGACGATGAGCTCCAGCGGGCATCGGGTGTCCGAATGACGATGGCCCGCTCAGTCCAACGCACCAACGACAATTTATCCCGGTTCCCGGAGATGTTGGTGGGTCCCATGATCGGCATCCACCCCCTCGACCCGATCGACGTACCGGAGGAGGAACAGGCTCAAATCGAGGAGATGGAAGCCGATTACAGTCCGGTCCGGCTCGGCGTTCACTACGGTCTGGGCGCCATCCTGGTGGGTATTCTGGGACTTATCTTCGGCACCAAAGCAGGCCTTGGAAAAATTGGCGTCAAACGGACCATCGAAAATGTGCCGACATCGCCAACCGATGGCGCGGTATACGGATTGACCGAATTGAAGGGAAAAGCCGAGCGGGTCGATTTCAAACCGTGCTACACCAGTCCTCTTTCCCACATCAATTGTGTGTATTATCGCTACAAAGTGGAGCGAAAAAAGCGCAGTGGCAAAAAGACCAAATGGGTCACCATCCGGGACGAAACAAAGGTGATGCCCTTCTATTGTCGAGATCACGCGGGAAGAATGCTCGTCAAACCAGAGGGTGCGGAGTGCATCGCCGCACGGCGCATCCACGAGCGCAAGGGAAAGCGCCGCTATACGGAGTGGACCATCGCCGAATACGACGATGTCTACGCATTGGGCTCGGCGACCATCAACCCCGATGATCACGAGGAGCTGGTGCTGACCGACGAGGATGAGGAGACGCCGTTTATCATCACCTCGCTCTCCGAAGGGGAGTTGATGCAAAGAAAGGCCGCCGCCGGCTTTATGCATCTCAATTTTGGCATCGTAGCCACCATGATGGCCGGCATGGGCCTCACCGGCATGGTCGTCACCTTCGGGCCCATGCTCTACGTCGCGACCGCTGCCATTTCGTGCAGTTACCTCTTCTTGGTGCTCGTCTTTTTGTACTACAACGATCTGGTCTTTTTGCGCGAGCGCGTTCAGCGCAACTGGTCCAATATCGACGTGGCGCTCAAAAAGCGCTTCGATCTCATCCAAAATCTCGCCGAAATCGTCCAGGAATATATGGCCCATGAGCGGCAATTGCAAAAAGATGTCACCGAGGCCCGCACGGCGCGCCACACCGCCGTTACCAGCTCTCCGGACAACGCCGAAGTGGCCGCCGAGGAGCGGGTACGCAACCAGATTTTGGCCACCGTCGAGGACTACCCCGAGCTAAAGAGCAAGGAGATGGTCGCCAAGCTGATGCGGGCGCTCTCCAACGTCGAAAACGACATCGCTTTGATGCGTCAGGGCTATAATGACTCCGTCGAGCGCTACAACACGCGGATCGCTCACTTTCCGGAGGTCCTGGTGGCCTATGTAGCGGTTTTTCAAAAGGCGCTGCATCTACACAGCACCAAATCAGAAGCCGAGCGCCGACCGGTGCCCGTCGAGGGCCTGGGATCCCCCGAGTCGAAGGCATCATCAACGGACACTCAGATGCCATCGAAGGTCGAATCGTAGTAGATGAGGTTGTTGCATTTGCGTGGTGTCGTCGTTGGAACCTGGGGATTGTGATATTTAGATTCCGGGTCGACGAAACACGGCGATCGATTCAATCCTCCTTCGCGTTGATTGTAACCCTAACCCAATGTTCAATGGATCTAACTTACCCGGGATAACCCAATGAAACCACGAGATCGGGAATTGCTTCGAGTGATATACGATAACGCCAATGGACTTATAGGTTGCGCGGGAGCACTGGACCGTGGCCGTGACGAATATGTGGAAGAACACAAGCCGATCTTTATGGACGCAATCCGAGAGGCCATCGCCGAGCTATCACCTTCGCTCAAGGAGGACCCGGTGCTCTCGAGGTGGGAAGCCGGAGATGGTGTCTCACACTTTAATGGGGCCTCTCTCGTCCGTCACCTGGAGAAATTGCTAACCCAATCGGGAGCGCCCGAACGGAGTGAGAGTCTTGGCGAGCAGGTGGGGCGCGTATTGATCGAAGAACTGAGCGTCGAGTTCGACGACGAAACCCAGAAGTGGAGCCTGATCATCCGGTGGCTCGGAGGAGCAAAATTGGAGATTGCTCTCCCGTCGATGGGAATCGAGCAGAAGGAATATGCCGGGCTCGACGCGATGTCCCTGATCGGAATTATGGCGGGTAAAGTGGACGACGAAGAGATCGCGGATTTGCTCAATTCATTGGGGCTTCCCCCGGGCACGAAGGAAGGCGGACGACGCGACAGGGGCACACAGGATAAGTGGGATGCCGGAAAAATTACGGTTGTGCGCTTTAGCCGGGATCTGATTTGACCGCCATGGCGGGTTGTAATATTCGTCGTCTCTCGCCCCGGCAAAGGACCGGGAAGGTTGCGCAATTCGGCGAATCATGAGCGAGCAATCCAAAAACTCCACGTGGAAGGGGTTCAGCGCCTGGTTTCGGGCCGGTTTGTTGGCGTTTGCCATCGCCGGCGTCGGGGATTGGGCGTTGGCCTGGTCATCGTCGACCGGTGTGGGAGCGGTGGGATTGGTCGCCGGCTTGGTGGAATTCGTCGCTATCTGGCTTCTCGCCGCAACGCTGTGGGCGTTGGCATCGGGGTTGGCTCTTTGGCTGGCCACCGGTTCTGCGACGTTAAACCCAGTGTTGAAACGACTCTCCGCCGGGGCGCGCCGGTGGTGGAAACAGCGTCATACCGAGAAAGACGGCGAACGGCTGGCCACCGTGTGGGCTGTGGGATGTGTCATTGCGCTATTCGGATCGGCCAGCGTGGCCATCGGTGCACATCTCATCGCGGAGCGCAATATCCCGTGGCTCATCGCCACCACCATTGTGGCCATACAGATCGCGCTGGCAGTGGGATGTCTCGTGCTCGCGCTGATGTTGCGGCGCGGTCTGAGCGCTGTATTCGTCGGACTTCGGCGCCGTGGTTGGCTCGGTTTTGTCAACACGCCGACCGTGCTCGCCGCGTCGCTACTCATCGCTTTGGTGGCCGCTCCATTTGCTCTGAGCAGCCGGAGCGACGTCTACTTCGCCGTCGAAGGCCCTGCGCTGACCCTGTTGTTGGGCGCCCTCGTCCTCCATCCAATCATCGCCTACCTCGGTGCCTGCTTCAGCGATGGGCGACTCGCAGCTCGATTTCACGGACGATTTCAGCTCCCGGCCTGGATGCGCCATGGCAGTTGGGCCATACCTTTGATGGCGGTGCTCAGCGTGGGTGCCGTCAGCCAACATGCCGAGGCGCGGCGCCTGCTCGTCTTGCATGGAGAAGCAGCCAACTTCGGGTTCAACGCCATGCAGCGCTACACCGACCTCGATCGATTATTCGACCGAAGCGACTGCCCACCGCTGGGCCCCGGCGGAGTGCCCGCCGATGGGATGTCCATCGAGGAATATGAAGAGCATTGCGTCGATCCACGATACGACCGTCCCTTTCAACGCGAAGTGGCTCCGGACTATGAACGCCCCGAGTTTGACGAGCCGCCGGCCTTTGTCTTCATCACCTGGGATGCTGTCCGGGTCGATCGACTGGGATTTATGGGCCACGACCGCAATACCACGCCCCATCTCGACCGCTTCGCCGGGCGAAGTCTGGTCTTTAATCGCGCCTTTGCCGCCGACTCTGGAACGGGGCCGAGCTTCTGGTCACTCATGGCCGGCAAGACTCCGTTTCAGGTCCAACTGGAGCATGGAGAAAGCTTTCCTCCTCCCATCTCGGAGGAGGAGACAATGCTGGGTGAGCTGCTCGAAGAGGCGGGCTATCAAACTGAAGCCGTGATGTGCGGCGGCATCTTCGGTCAAGAAGACTGGGGAATTCGCCGGGGGTTTGCGCGCTTCGAAAACGTCTGCAGCCGCGAATCGAGCCACCGCGCCCCGGAGCTCACCGAACAGGCCATCGAGACCTTTCAGCAACTGGCCGACAATGACGACCCTTTCTTTTTGTGGGTCCACTACTTCGATCCCCATCACCCCTATACCAACCACCCCGACATCGGCTACGGCACGGATCGCCTCGAT
>SKPJ01000208.1 GCA_007119595.1 Myxococcales bacterium | reverse complement strand
TCTTTTTGGCCTGCGGCACCAGTTATTTCGCCGCCGAAATCGCCAAATATATGATCGAAGAGGTGGCCCGCATTCCCGTGGAGACCGACCTGGCCAGTGAATTTCGCTATCGCAACCCGATTGTGAGCGAAAATACGCTGGCCATTGCCATGAGTCAGTCCGGCGAGACCGCCGACACCCTGGCTGCCATCCGGGAGGCCAGTCGGCTGGGAGCGTCGACCGTAGGCATTGTAAACGTCATCGAGTCGACGATTGCCCGCGAGACCGACGGCGTGCTCTATACCCACGCCGGTCCCGAAATCGGCGTGGCCAGCACCAAGGCATTTACCACCCAATTGGCGGCGGTCGGAATGCTGGCCATCAAATTGGGCCGGCTCAAGGGTACGCTCGATACCGGACGGGCCCGAGAGCTTATCAGTGCCCTTCGCCAGGTTCCCAGTGAAATGGAGAAAATGCTCCACGACACCAGCCAATACAAACGATTGGCCCGAGATTTTTATAAGGCCTCCTCATTTCTGTATCTGGGAAGGGGCAATCAATACCCGATCGCCATGGAGGGAGCGCTCAAGCTCAAGGAGATAAGCTATATCCATGCCGAGGGCTACGCCGCCGGAGAGATGAAACACGGACCGATCGCATTGATCGATCGCAAACTTCCGGTCGTCGTATTGAGCCCCCAAAATCGCGTCTACGAAAAGACGGCTTCCAATCTCGAGGAGGTCAAGGCTCGGGGCGGTCGCATCATCGCCATCGGAACCGAGGGCGATGAACGCCTAAAGGCATTCTCCGACGAGGTCATCTCGCTTCCCAACGTGCCGGAGTTTGTACAACCGCTGATCTCGGTGCTCGCCGTACAACTTCTGGCCTATCATATCGCTGATTTCAAAGGTACGGACGTCGATCAACCCCGGAATCTAGCCAAAAGCGTCACCGTGGAGTAGTTGGCCTCAATCAGTCATCTTCACCGGGTGCGATGACTGGCACCATCTCCATATACTCCACGAGATCGATGACGGCACTCAACTGACGGCCCACCCGGTGAAGGTGGGCCGTATCGGTGATGGGCAGATCCGGCGGCCGTTGAAAATACCTCGGCATTTGTTGAGCCAATAGGAGTCGATCATCCATCACGGCGAAAAAAAATGGCGCCTCCACCCTGGCGATGCGCTCGCCAACGGGTGTCCTCAAGAGTGCTCTCGCTGCCTCGGAGGACGAGCCATATATATCGAGTTTGTCCGCCCACTGCTCGCCGTCGAAGTCGATGGGTTCCAGGCCGACGTCCACATTCCATATTTCCCGTCCCCGACTTGCCACCACGACGGCGCGTCCATCGAATTTCCCTTCGTATTCGGCGACCAGAAACAGCCCTTCAAATTGTGAATTCGCGCTACCTCCCTGCTCGCTCCTCTTCTCAATGGTGGCCTTGACCTCGCCGAAACAAAGGCCGATGGATCGAATCTTACCTTCGAAATAGGCCCCACAATCCAAGGCGCAGACCGATGCGCCGAAGAGCTCTGAACTCTCCAATTGAGATGGCGAAAATCGGTTTTTTGGCCGATAGCCCAAACGGGGATCGAGATACGAGATCAATGGTGCGATCACATCGGGCTCGTACTCAAATGGGATTTCGTAGGGCAGAAAGCGCACTCGAATGCCGGCGTACACCGCGGCAAAGATGGCGATCATGGCAAGCGGAACGCCCCAGGCGGAAGAAAACTCGAAATTGGCTCCCGCGCCATCGGTTCCAAACCAGAGGGTGGCAGCAATCGTGGCGGGGATGAAAAATACGGTGAGAACCGTCAGTACGTTGCGCCGTCGCCGCTCAAAACGGCGCTGTGCCTTGTCGATCACGTCGAGCTTGGCCGACAACGCGTCTTCGATGAACTCCTGGAGTTCCTCGTCGGTGGGAACGGGCATGAAACGGGTGCTCGTTGGGCTTATGGGTCGATATTGCGAACTTCAATGGAGCGAATCGGCACCGAAAAGGGCTCACCCTCCGTGCCCTGACTCTCGATGGTAATCCGGGTGCCGATGGCCGGGATCTCGTCGAGCTCCTTTTCGATCAGGTCTTTTGTCGCCAGGGCCAAGACCGGCGATGAAATCGACGGGGGCGTCCCCTCGAGCTCCACGATCTGCTCGAAGGCCAATTGCAGTCCCACGAAGTGTTCGCCGTCATTGGAGTATAAATCAGTGCGCCCCTCCACGATGCCGCTGAGCTCGATCACCCATCCCTCTTCGCCTCTGACTTCTCCGTTTGCCGCCGATAGCTCATCGGTGTCTTCCCCGCCGGCGATATCGCCGAAAATCGACGGATCCGGTGCATCACGAGGCATATAGGTGTCCGGGCGCTGAGTATAGGTGAGCCAATAGCCGAAACCCAACACACCGATGGTGATGGCGACATAGATTGTCCAACGCACCGACTTTGACACGATAGCTCCTCGGGGTGATTCGCTGACCCCTTTCTTTTGTCACGACAACGATGGTGGGTCAAAGGCCCAACAAACGCCGTATGGCGTCCAGAAAAAACCCGGCGATGGCCTCGCCCTTGCTTCGATGGCGCTTTCGAGCCGACGGATTCTTCTCGAAAAACACAGTCCCTATTCCCTCGAAGACATCGACCACCAGCGGCTCCCGTCCCGGATCGACGAGGTAGGGAAGAAAAGTCGCCGTTCGCTCGGTCTGATAGGTCAGGCGGGTGTCGAATCCGACGACCACGGACATGCGCTTTCGCTGCCGCTCCTCATCGAGCTGAAGTCCCTGAACATCGCCGTATCCCTCCAAAATCAAAGTACCTGTGCCGGAAAAGGTGATGAATCGAATCTGCGACGTCGCCCAGGCATGCAGATTGGCGAGCCGCCAGATGGAGTCGATTTTGATATCGCCGACGACGCCGACGACGTGGCTTGCGCGCAACACGACGCCGGGATGGTTCTCGAGATCGATGCGCATCAAATAGGCATCCGGGTCGTCGGGCGTGCCGAGCATGACCTTGCGCGGCTCTTCGTCGGCTTTGTGCGATTGGAGCTTCGTCAATAATACGAGACCGCTGATATAGCTTAGATTGGGGGCGTCGCGGTCGAAAAAGATCTCGCTTGTTGCCCCGTGGCGGTCGGATTGGACATAACCTATTCGCGTCAATAACCGCTGGTCTGCACAGACCTCGATCTCCAGCGTGCGATGGCTATCGCCGCATTCGATGCGCGGCGTCGAATCGGCGTCGGTGGTGGTTTTTCCAGTGGCCAATTCGATGGGCTTTGCGCTCGAGACCAGGGGCATCCCGACGTAGTACCAAAGCGTCCGGCGCAGATAGGGGGCGGCAAAGATCAACAGGGCCAATACCAACAGATGAGGCCACCGCTGGCGAAATTCAATCCACCATTGGCTCTTGTCGCGTAACAGTGCCTCTTCTTGCTGGATCTCGTCGATACGACGCTGCAACAGCCGCCGCTCGTCCTCGAGATCATCCATCGCCTGAAGCGATTGCTGAATTTGCTCCTCGAATTGTGCGGCCTGCTCTTCCCATTTTTCTTCGGCATCGGCGCGGTAGGCTTCGGCGTCCTCACCGGCCTGCTTGCGCAGACGCCGCGAGGTTTCCTCGACGGCCTGACGCTGCCCGGCGACGCGCTGCTCTAGCTCTTCGGCGCGGTTTTTGATGCTTCGGCAGGTCCACCAATGGACGGGATTCCAACTGTCGCAGTATTGCGATTCCATACGAGCGATGGATTCCGTCATCGCTTGCCTGCTCTCCTCCACCGACTGCTCGACGCGCTCGATCTGGTCGTCGGCCGCTTTTTCGATGGCGCGTAGATCCCTTTCGAGCTCCTCTCGCCAGGACGAACGCTCGGTGTGCAATCGAACTCGGAGTGCCCTCGCTTTTGCTGTATGAACCACGGCGTCTGCCTGACGGCCGGCCATACGCTCGGTGGTGTCGTAGCCCGTTTTTTCGAGCTCTTCGAGCCGCTCGGGAGCCTCGATTTGTTGGCGCAATGAGGGCCCGACCTCCGAGATGAGCAGCGACCCGCCAAATAACAAGACCATCAACGCCGCGATGACCAGGGCGCTGCGCAACATTGTCATCGCTATGGCAGAAGCGAGATGCACGACAAATATATCCAGCCAAAAAGGACCTGAGCATACGCCGTCGACGATCACTCGGCGCAGCGCAGCGCGAAAAATATTGAATCAACTAGTCATTTACTAGTGACTTGCTCACATCAAATGATCGCCGGTCAGTCATCCAATAGATGCGATAGGCGATCGAGGCCATCTATGAGATCGCCGGCGCCCTTCGTCGTGGCCTCAGCATTGCTCCAGCATACCTGTCGAGGGTCGATATTACATCGCCGCCACCGCCAATCGGTGGCCAATTCCAATATGGCCCACCGAACGGCATTGCAGGTGCGTTGGCCCACGCCGCATAGAGTTTTGAGTTGCTGTTCATCGCGTCCCACGTCGGCCAGCGAATAGCGCCTCAGATCGGAGTCCACCTCTTCGAGTCCCCGGCGAAGGCGACTCTGCGCTGCGCCCTCCAGATCCAGATCGGCGAGACTACATTCCATAAAACGCGGATCAAAGAGGGTCCGAATATTGGGCAAAACTGGACTTCGCGTGGCGAAAGCCAGCCCCTGTGAAACTTCGCCCCCCGGTCTCGCTCGACCGGGTTGAAATCCATAGGCAGCCATCAGATTCTGCTCCATTCGATAGGTCATCCACGCCAACTCGATGACCCGAGAGGTCGGGTGCCCGTCCTCTTCTCGGGCCCACGTCAGAGCCTCGATGATCGGTCGTCGGCGATGGAGGCCGATATCCTCCCAGATCGAGTCCTCGAGCAATAATAACTGCACCGGATGGGTGTGCAGCGGCTCTCGTTGTAGCCATCGTCCCCGCCCATCGATAAAATAGGGGCACAGCACCTCGTCGATGTCGATGGACTCTATATCCTCGTTTAATCCCCCGGACTTCAGCAACGCCGTATCCATGATCTGGCGCACCTCGTCGACGAAGGCCCGTCGACTTTCGAGATCGTCGGCCAGAGCGGCGATATGAGCATGGATTGTCAGCCCCTCCTCCGGTTCTGCAAAATGGCGCCACAGCGCCCGATGGATCATCAATAACAGCCCCTTTCGGGAGGCCGGGCGGCGGATTCCCTTTTGACAAGGCCCGCCGGGAGGACGTTGGTGGAGATCTTCGGGATCGATGATGGCCCGCAACAGAGTGAGCTCAGCGCGGCGCCATACCGCCGGATCGCGGCGATCAGAACGGGAGGCCAGCAGGTTGCGTACCGAGACTTCCCGCAGGCGATCGAGACGATGACCGAAGACCAGAAATCGCTCGCCCTCAAAACTGAGCGGCCATCCAGAATAAACGCCGGCCTCTTCGCTTAGTTCGCCGGCCCGAACAATTACACCTGCGATCTCACACCGTTGTTGATGATCGGCCCCCGCAATCGGTGTCGCCCAGTCGGTGGGCCCATCACAGCGCGGTTCGTATTCCCACACCACGGGGTGGACACTGTTTAATTGTTCCAACAGTTGTGCTGCATCTGCATCGTCCACGGCCCGGGTGATGCGCTTTTGCAACGGTTTTTTGCCGAATACGTCTACCCCTGAATCTCCATATAACGCCGCCGGTGTGATCACCGCCGCCTGCAGATGCTCGTCGATGAGATCGAGAAATAATCCCGCCGTTCGGCACAACTCGGTCAATACCGAGACCTGGGCCCGATTGATGATATCATTGTGAACGTCGATGGCCTTACGGTGAATCGATTCCAGATGGGCGATCAATTGCCGAGTATTCTCTTCGATGGCCACCCGGCGACGATGATCGCATAGCGAAATGACCCCCTCTTTGGGCTCCGATGATGACTCCGGATCGGAGTCGGAATCCTTGATGTCACACATACGAAGTGCCTTCGAAAAATGTCTCGCCGCCTACAAACCCGGTCCCAATTTTCGCGACTGTCGCCGGGTGCGCCTATCGCCGGGAGCCGACTTTCATTTCCCAAACTCTGTGTAACTAACGCTCAGAGCAAATCGGAACATTCCACATCGGGTATCACCCAGTTTTGATTGGTGTCATCGTTTTCGGTGGATACCTTCCGGCGATTGCTGGTTGTTGTTACCGTGGCAACGTCGAATTGGTATGTAGCCCGGCAGGCGTCGTAGACTCGCAGTTTTTCCTCGTCGCAAAAAAAAGAGAAGTACAGATGGCCTCTCCAGTCAAAACCGCCGTTCAGGACATTCGTCGTCTGCGCAAGATCACCAGCGTCTTGACCCGCCACGGATTCTCCGCCGTCGCCCGTCAGGCCGGATTGGGACGTTTTCTCCCGGAACCGGATGACAGAGGGTTATTCGCCAAAGAAAGCGAAGACGAAGAACTCATCAGCGAGGACCGCTCCCAGGTGGCGATTCGCTTTCGACGGGTTCTCGAAGATCTGGGGCCCACATTTGTCAAATTGGGCCAGGTCTTGTCGACACGTCCCGACCTGGTTCCCAAGGTATTTATCGACGAGCTCAAAAAGCTCCAGGACCAGGTCGGTCCGATGGACCTGGACGATGTTTACGAACAAATCGAAAACAGCCTCGGCGAGCCGGTCGACGATCTATTCGAATCGTTTGATGAAAAACCATTGGCAGCGGCGAGCATCGGCCAGGTGCACCGAGCGCGGACCAACGATGGCCAGGATTGTGTGGTCAAAGTCCAGCGCCTCCACATCCAGGAGCAAATCCGCTCCGATCTCGATATCCTGTACTATTTGGCCCGGATCTTGGAAGCCACCATTGAAGAGGTGGAGCTTTATTCGCCCACCGACATCGTGCGCGAATTCGAAAAGGCGATCCTCGACGAGCTGGCCTTTAAAAAAGAAGCGGAAAATATCGCTGAATTCGATAGCAATTTCGCTGAGGTCGACGGCGTATCGGTTCCCGAGGTCTACGATGATTTTACGTCCGATAAAGTACTGACGATGGAATTCATCGACGCCCGCAAACTCTCGGAGATCGAAGGGGGAACCGAGGAAGCCGAACGGGTCTTGAACAACCTCCTCGATGCCATGGTCAAGATGGTGTTGTACGACGGCTTTTTCCACGGCGATCCCCATCCGGGAAATATATTGGTCCACGACGACGGCAGCCTGGTCTTCATCGACCTGGGATTGATGGGCCGGTTGTCGGCCTCCCAACAAGACGATCTGATCTCGTTGATCCTCAACGTATTGGCCGGCGATATCGACGCCATCGCTCGTGTTTTGTTGCAGATGGGGCGCCCCGTGGGGCGGGTCAATCTGCGCGCATTTCGGGCCGATGTGGAGCGAATTCGCAGCAAATATATCGACGCCACCGTCGGTGAGGTCAACGTCAGCCAATTCATCCAGGAGGTCATGGATGCCGCGCAACACCACAAGATACGCCTCAATCCAAATTACGCGGTGCTGACCAAGACGGCGGCCACCATCGAGGGGATCATGCGCCGGCTCAAGCCCGATATGGACGTGCTGGAGCTGGGCATGCCCTATGCCCGGGAGTTGGCATTGCGCCGATTCTCAGCGCGCAAGATCGCCCAGAGTGCCATCAATACAGCCATGGGCTTTTCCAGCTTTGTCACCAAGGTCCCCCAACAGATGGACCAGGTGCTCATGGATATGGAGAGTGGAAACCTCACCATCACCGTGCGCAACGAATCATTGGACCAGATGGGAGAGACCCTCAACACCATGGGCACCAGACTCTTTTTGGGGGTCGTAGCCGCCGGACTGGCCGTCTCGGCGGGCATCTTATTCCAACCCTACGAGACCGCAATCTTTGGCGTTCCCGTGATGCTCGTGCTGGGAGCATTGGCGGCCATGGCGGCCACCGGACTGTTCTGGTGGGCCCTGGGCTGGCACGTAGCGGCGAGCCGCAAGGGAAAAAAATTACGTCTCACCCCACTGATGCGGTTTTTTCGAAGAGAGTGATTGGAAAACTCTCGCGGGTGGGGACTGACTGCGCCTTCGTTTGTAGTACAACGTCAATTGAGCACGACCAACTTGGTTCCGTCGAAACTACAGTGGTTACACTGCCCTCCGAACTGGGTGCCGCACTCGGGACAAATGCGGCGCCGGGGTCCGTGACCGGTGGGAGGAAGGGCGTTTAACCGGGCGCTCAATTCGGGCAGAAGCATCGAGCCGTCCACGGGACAATGGGTTTCGTCAGGGCTGGCGACCAGACCACACTGGCGACACCGGTTGAACGGATAG
>SKPJ01000108.1 GCA_007119595.1 Myxococcales bacterium | reverse complement strand
CGGTTTCAGGGACGGGTCGATCAGCGCTCTATGCTAAATCCATTGTCGGGGCGGCTTATCAGTTGGCCCACCGGCTATATCGCGCCGGCGGATACGGTGGTGGTGAGCAACCAGTTGTTGTATGGCCAGCGGATCGCCTGGTCGATGCGCGATGATATTCAGTTTTTCGGGCACGCCTTTTTACCCTTCGGAAATCAGAGCTACGCCGGAGCGGGCGGACAATTTTATGCCGCCCGAGGGGAAGCGTGGACATTGACCCTCGGCTTTCAGGGCCGATATCGGCGGACGAATTTCGAACCGGGGACCACGGAGTCGGGGCTCGGCATTCACGCCGTTTTCGATGTCATCGCCACCGACGATACGACCTGGAATTTCGGAGTCTCGGCGCATATGCCGGTGCATCGGATCGTCGAGGACGTCGACTTTTCGGATTGTGAAAATCGGCGGGAGTGGGCTGAAGGAGCGTGTGGTACGACGACGCGGCGCACCGAATCCATGCCGGGAGCCGGCTATTGGGGCGCATTATACCTCGGCGTGAGCCATTTTTTGATGGATCGGATGACCGTGGAGGTCGAGGCTTTTTCGGGGCTGTCTCAGAGTAATTTCTGGGCCCTGGATTCGGCGCTCGACGCGGAGCTCAATTACGAGGCGGAGCGCCGGATCGTGGATCAAAGCGATTGGAGTGCCGGTCTGGGACCGCTCGGTGTTTTTACCCTGGGGTTCGGCTCAACGATTCGAGTTGGGGCAGTGGCCTTTCAGCCGGCGGCATATCTGACGAATTACGACGGGGAAGCCCGAATTCTTCCGCATCTTTCGGTGGGCCTGGCTTTCGGTGGAAAGCAATAAGCTCGGGTAGTGAGTAGTGGTGAGTAACGAAACGGACCGAAAGATGACGATTTCAGGCGAAGATCTACCTCGGATACAGACCGCGATTCCCGGTCCGGAATCAGAAGAGCGCGTCGATGATCTGGCCCGGTCGGAGTGCCCGGCGATCACGGCCCGGAGGGCGCGACGCGCAGAGGAGAGCGGGGTCTCACAGGATCCAATCGTCTGGCGTCGGGCAAAGGGCGCCAACGTCGAAGATGTGGACGGCAATATATTCGTCGATCTGACGGGAGCATTTGCCGTGGCTGGCCTGGGCCACGGGCATCCAAATATCGTGGAGGCCGCTCAGAATCAGGCGGAGACGTTGATTCACGCCATGGGCGATGTCTATCCCGGAGAGGCGAAGATCGAGCTCTGCCGGCGCCTCGCCGCGGTGACGCCGGCGGAGCTTACGCACTCGATATTGGGTCTATCGGGCTCCAGCGCCGTCGACGCGGCGCTGAAGACCGCCGCCGTGCATACCGGGCGCTCGGGAGCGCTGGCGTTCTGGGGCGGTTATCACGGCTTGGGCAGCGGCTCATTGGGGGCGACGGCGTATCGCGAGGAGTTTCGCCGGCCCTTTTTGGGGCAATTGAATAGTCATATTGAGCATGTGCCCTTTCCCGACACCTACCGGCCGCCCTTCGGGATGTCCTTCGATACCAAGCCCGAGGAAGTGGGTCGCGCTGTACTCACCCATATTTGCAATAAATTGCGGGGACCGGCGACGGCGGCGGAAGATGTGGGCGCCATTATTGTGGAGCCGATTCAGGGACGAGGTGGCGAGGTGGCCCCGCCTCCGGGATTTTTACGGGGGCTTAGAGAGATCAGCGATGAGTTCGAATTGGTGCTCATCTTCGACGAGATCTACACCGGTTTTGGTCGTACGGGAGCCATGTTCGCCTGTGAGCACGAGGGGGTGGTGCCGGATGTGATGTGTGTGGGAAAGGCGATGGGCGGCGGGTTTCCGCTCTCCGCTGCCATCGGTCGACGGGAAGTGATGGACTCCTGGGGGCTGTCCAGCGGAGAGGCTGTTCACACGTCGACATTCTTGGGGAATCCGCTGGGCTGTGCGATGGGATGTGCCGTGATCGACACGTTGGTCGAGGAAGGTTGGCCGGCCCGTGTGGCTCGCCGTGGACAGCGTATCCGAAAGCGCCTCGAGGTCTTGGCGCGTCGCCATCCGGAGCGAATCGGACGCATTCGGGGCCGAGGGTTGATGCTCGGCCTGGAATTCGTAAAAGACGCAGCCAGCCGAGTACCGGATGGTGAATTGGCGGTGGCGCTGACCGATTATTGCCGCCGCCGGGGCTATCTGGTGCTTCCGTCGGGGCGGCATGGCCAGGTGCTGGCACTATCACCGCCTTTCGTCGTCACCGACGAGCAATGGGAGGGGTTTTTCACTGTCCTCGGCGAGGGGTTGAAGTCGTTATTGTGACATGGACGTGCGCTGCGGCGGTCGATCCGGTCCCTCGGTGAGCAACCGCTCGATCTCGTCGAGTTTGGGTGGTTTTGCCAGATGATGGTCGAAGCCCGCGCGCTTTGCGCGGGCGATGTCGTCGGGGCCGGCATAGCCACTCAGGGCAATCAGGTGAATTTGCTTTAGTTCGGGGTCGTCTCGCAGCCGGCGGGCGACGTCGTAGCCGCTCAATCCGGGAAGTCCGATGTCGCAGAGGATGGCGTCCGGTTGGTACTCGATTGCCTTCTCGAGTCCCCTGTCGCCTGTGTGGCTGACTTCGATCTGGTGGCCCGCCAACTCCAATACCGTTTGCAGCACCCGGGCGACGTCCGGGTTGTCCTCGATGATCAAGAGCTTTCGGGGGGGCTGCTCGTAGGTTGGGTCCGGGGAAGGCATGTAGCTCTCAGCGGTTGTGTCGGCTGCTGCCAGGGGGAGGCTGACCACGAATTCCGATCCCTTGCCGAGTCCATCGCTGGCGACGACCACGCTCCCGTCATGAAGCTCAACGAGACCCCTGACGAGAGCGAGCCCCAACCCCAGTCCACCCATCGAATGCTCGAGTGAGGACTCTGCCTGGGCGAAGGGATCGAAGAGGTTGGACATCGTGGAGGCCTCCATTCCCACGCCGTCATCGTGCACATGAATATGGGCATGGTTCGAGGAGGAATCTGTGCTGACGGTGAGGACAGTGTGCCCCGATGGTTTGGAGAATTTTACGGCGTTGAGCAGTAGGTTTCCGATGACCTGAGCCAGTCGATTTCGATCGCCTTCCACGAAGACCGGCTCCGGTGCCGGTTTCAACTCCAAGTCGAGTTTTTGGGAGTGGAAGAGCGGGCGGTGGTCCTCGACGGTGTGGCGCGCCAATTCGTTTAGATCGATGGGCTCCAATTTCAGATGAATCTTGTCGTTGTCGATGCGATTGACGTCGAGGAGATCGTCGACGAGGCGCGTCAGTTGTTTGACCTGTCGCTTGATGACCTGCCGCGCCAACGTTCCCTCCGGGCTATCCGGGGCGACCGTATCCAGTAGCGGTAAGCTTAGCTCGATGGGGGACAGGGGATTGCGCAATTCGTGAGACAGAACCGCCAAGAATTGGTCCTTTCGGCGGTTGACCTCTTGCAATTCCTCCTCCGCCCAGGCTCGTTGAAGCCGCCACCACAGACGGCCGGTCAGATCGCTGATGATCTCGATCTCGTCGGGGCGCCACCGATGAGGTTCGCGATGGTAAAGGATGATCTCGAATCGCAGGCGATCCTCATTCAAATACGGCACCTGCAGCAAGGAGCCGATCCCGAGGCGGCGATATTGGTCGGCATCTGTGGAGGTGCGCGAGTCCTTGCTCACGTCGTCGATGACGATCGCTCGCAGGGCCTCGAGTTCCCCGACGACGGCGTCGTTCAGAATCTCCGAGACTCGGAGAATTTCATCAGCTCCTACATCTTCATCGGTCTCACACCAGTCGAGAATGGTCTCCAGGCGGTCTGACTCCTCGTCGAATCTGGATATAATTACACGGAAGACGCCGAGGTGGCGGGCGATCTTTTGGGCCGTGACGTCTACGATATCACGGGAACTCGAAAGGTGTACGAAGTCGTCGTGCAACTCGTTGACGAATGCCGAGTTTTTCTCTGCCTGTTCAAGAGCCGCAATGGACAGCGGCTCCAGGCTCGTGACGTCTCGAGTGACGCCGGCGACGGCTTCCACATGCTGATGTTCGTCGAGTACGGGGATAAAGATATATTGGTAGTTTCGCACACTACCACCGGGATCGGTGATGGTCTCCACAGTGCGCACGGCTTCGGCCGTGGTGAGTACCTCATTGAGTTGCTCTCGGTATTTGGCAGCCAGAGAGGGGGGATATCCCAATTCGGCGAGGTCGTTGCCGATGACGTCATCGGGGTCTATGCCCAGGTCGTCGGACAATCGATTCAGAAGTGCCTGGTTGGCGTAGATATATCGACCCTGCCGGTCGAAGACGTAGACGTAGTCCTGCATGGAGGCCAAAATGCACTCCAGGCGGCGAAGCCGCCGTTTCATCCGGGTGATCTCTGAGGTTGGCATTTCTCTACTCTCCCAATGTGAAGCCGACGGATGGGCTCACGATCGTTGGTTCGACGCCGAACGAATCAGTGGGAAAGCTGGCTTTAGAATGCGTCATTGCCGGTAAGATAAGACACTTATAGACGAATGAATTCGGCATCAAGAAGACAACGAACGGGCACGCTGTGTATTCCCAAAAAGCCCGGAAATTACAGTGGGATACAGGAGATAGGTTCAGTCTGCGCCGAGTCGATGGAGGATGGGCGCGGCGATAGCGCGGGGGAGTCGCTCGTCGGTGTCGTCGATGATGTCGCGGGGCACCTCGCCGTAATCTCGGGCGCGCCGGGCGGCGTCTCGGGTTTCGAAGACGATGCGTGCATCGGATTGTTCGTCGCTGGATTGGATGGCGATCCAGATCGGCCAGGCGGTGGCATCTTTAGAGCTGCCCTTTTTCTCCTCGCCGATTCCCTGCGGTACGGGGTTGGTCAGAAGCTCAACCGTCGGCGACTCGACTTCGCGCAGCGGCTCTTTGTCCTGGAGCCACCGGGCGCACTGATCATCGATCGCGATCTCTCGCAATACAGTCTGGGCTGCGAAGCTCTGGGCGCTGAAAAAACCACGCATCAAATAAAAGAGGATCATCCATGTGACCACCACCAATGCGGAGATAATACCGGCGGTCATCGGCTCTGCGGCGACCCCTTCGGGGCGGCGAATGGCGGCGATGGCCACCACGGCGAGGCCGCAAAACAGACCGCCCCACACGGGGTGGTCACCAAGCCACCGCAGGGCGCGGCCCACTGGCCCGGTGCGCCGAATCTCGACAGTGGTTCGGTAGGCGATCTCGATGGGCGGGTCGAATGTGGCGCCGTCGCTCAATGAAAGACCTTCGTGTCATCCTACTTGATTGACTCAATTGCGGCAGTCGCGGAACGTTGAAGCGCGGAGTCGCGGGACGTTGAAGCGCGGAGTCGCGGAATACTGAACGCCCGAGCGCGAAAGATTCCGCTAAACTACGCTGTAGGCGCGGAGAATCGTGCGAGCCGTCGTGCTGTGTCCGGAGAATCGCAAATGATCGGGGTCGTCGTCTCCAGCGTCATCAGCGCGGTTTAGCGGAATCTTTCGTGTACAGCGTCCAGCGATTTCGCGCCCAGCGTCCAGCGATTTCGCGTCCAGCGTCCAGCGATTTCGCGCCCAGCGTCCAGCGATTTCGCGCCCAGCGTCCAGCGATTTCGCGCCCAGCGTCCAGCGATTTCGCGTCCAGCGTTGTACTCTGGAGTTTCGCCATTTTTGATGTCGACACAATCGACCAATTACCCGATGAACACAAGCTGTAATGGGTCCGTTGACAACGATGTCAACCTCCGGAGCTACCTGAGGAAACAAGATTCCGACGAAAAGTAGCGGTCAAAGAATTCGGAACGTAAGTTAGTAGGCGGCTTCTACACCGTGATAATTAAGCCTGGCCTAAATAGTTCCCATCCGGAAAACCCGGAATTTCGCAATGGCCGGCTGAAATCGCGATCTGACGATTCGCTCAACACTTGGAATAACCTACGGATATGCCTTCGGTTTCGCGAAATCGTCATCTCCACGATTTCATCTCGGCCCTGCTCAGATTCGGACTTTCCGGATGAGAACTAAACAATATCGGCGTGCGCGGGAAATGATTTACTGAGTCCTTGTCGCACCTCGTGGGGTACGCAAAGGCGCACCGTATTATAGGAGTCGCTGCCCAGGAGGTGGACGATATCGCTTCCCTCCTCAATGGGGACGACTGCTCCCGATCGCTCCACGACCGGGATATGGGCGCTCAGATGGGGAGACGAGGGATCGTATGGTTTGTAGGGGATATCTCCGGCCCGGTCGACGAGGACCGCGTAATCGGGATCCAACCCCAGGTCGACGGCCACTTCGTTGGCGCGATCGATGACGCGGGCCACCAGGACGGGGTCGCTGCGGTCGAGTTCTACCGTCTTATATAGCTTTCGGCTCAACAGTCCGCGGCTGAGCCGGCGAAGGATGTCGTCGTCGCAGTCCTTCCATGCCTTGAGCATCATCCACACGTCGGTGTCGTCGATGGCCAGATATTGGTTCGTCGTCAGCTCTGTTCCCGACAATAGCTGCAATAATAGCGGTTTTTCGGGAACCCCCTGCCATCGAGTGCCTCGTTCCAATAATTGGGCGCCCCGGCGAAGGACGGCTTCCAGCATTTTTTCGGCAGATCGCACCGTTTTGTGCAAATAGACCTGTTTGAACATATGAAATCGGGCGATGAGGTAGTCCTCGACTGCCTCACGGGCTCGATAGCTGACGGCCAGGCGAGTCACGCGGCCCTTGCCCTCTTCGCTGCTCACGTAGGTGGTGAGCATGGCGAGAATGCGCTCTAGATCGTACATCCCGATCTTGACGCCCGTGGCGTGGCCATCGCGCAGGATATAGTCCTGGCGATCGGCGTCGAGCTGTGAAGATACGATGTCGAGCCACAATTGGCGCTCCGTGGGAAAGTCCCCTCGCGGTCCGAAATATCGGGCGATGCGCTGTGGCATCTGTGAGTGATAATCAGCGAGGACTTCGTAGACGTCGCCGTCGGGATCGAGGATCGCCCGCCGGGAGTAGGACTCGTGGTGGGCGCCGGTGACCGTTTCAATGGCATGGCTAAAGGGTCCGTGGCCGATGTCGTGCAACAGGGCTGCGCCGAGTACTTCGAGGCGGGTTTCGTCGCTGAGATCAGCGTCGCTGCGCAGGGCGTTGAGCATGCGCCGCGCGATATGAACTACACCCAGCGAATGGGCGAACCGGCTGTGTTCGGCGCCGTGGTAGACCAGCCCCGCAAATCCGAGTTGGCGAATCCTTCGCAGGCGTTGAAAGGTGGGCGTGCAGATCAGCTCGAAGAGCACCCTCTCCACCGGGTCGTCGAGCTCGAAGGCGATGATGTCGTGGATCGGGTCGCGAAATAACTTGGGTCGCATCGAAGTGCCGCAGTTCGAGGGAGTCCTAATTGCCACGCGGGAAACGAAGGAGTCGGCAAAACTATTCGTAGCACGTCGGATGGGTGCGAAGAAACTCTAGAGAGGCGTTGAGGGTGCGGGGCGTGCGAAAAGGCCCCTCCGCCTCCGCTTCGCTCCGGCACCTCCCCAGAATCTGGGGAGGAAGGTACGGGCAGCCTGCACGCCGAGTAGCCCAGATGGTGGATAGCAAACCTCTCCCGGCTTTGCCGGGGAGGTGGGCTGGCGCAAGCGAAGCGCCGCGCCAGGTCGGAGGGGCCTGATCGCATACCCCGTACCCGTAGCGTCTTCACGCCTCTGCAGTGACTCGATTTTCCCAGGCCTTGGTGGCCTGCAGGTCGAAGGCGTCGAGCCGGGAGAGGACGACCTCGTCGATGGCCTGGTACATAAGCGAGCGGGCCTTGTCGCCTCGTGAAAAGCCGAGTGCGAAGAGGTCGTCGAAGATATGCTGGGGCGGCTCGATTCCGGAGCCCAGGGGCATGGCGTGTAATAATTCGGCCTCCAGGTGGCCGAGAGCCACCGGCATATAGGCGCGGAGGTCCTGTAGTTCCTCGTCGGATAGGTCCTCGTGAATCGCGGCGAGATAGGTCCATCCCACACGGGCGTGCAGTGATTCGTCGGCGGCCAATTGGCGCAGCACGCGGGCGACGTAGGGCTCGACCACCCGTTCGCGCTCCTCCGTGAGCAGTCCCATGGAGATGGTCTCCGTCAGGGAGGCGAAGAGGAGATTTCGCACCGCGCTTACGCGCCGGCTGCAGTCGTCGTGGTGGGGAACCTGTTCGAGGTCGATCTCGACCTGTGTTCGGGGGTCGGCGCCGAGAAATTCGATGACCTGTGAGCACAGCGTGGCGTGGCGAAGTTCGTCCATCGCGCAGCGAAGAACGGTGGTGCTGAAGTCGACGGT
>SKPJ01000378.1 GCA_007119595.1 Myxococcales bacterium | reverse complement strand
TCACGATTCGGCGCTTCGAATTTTTGTCCGCCGCCCCCTGCATATTCATATAGGTATCCATCATCCAGACCATGGTCTGGCTATTGGTACCCATATCGGGAGCGGGAATATCGTAATCGGGACCAATATTATTGCCCAAATCATGGGTAAATCGGCGGGTGATCGACTCCAACTCGCTGTGACTGTAATCGCGCCCGTTGATGCGAATTCCTCCCTTGGCGCCACCAAAGGGAACTTCCAGCAAGGCACATTTGAAGGTCATTAAAGCCGCCAGGGCTTTGACCTCCAAAAGAGTCACATCGTGGTGATATCGCATCCCCCCTTTATAGGGACCCAGAATATTATTGTGCTGAATGCGGTAGCCCGTAAACAACTCGTATTTGCCACTGTCGAGCTGCACCGGAAAATTGACGATGACCTCGTTTTTGGGCTCGCTCAAGATGAGCCGGACATGGTCTTCGATGTCGACGTGTTGGAGAGCCCTGTCGAATTGAGTCGAATGAGCGCGATAAAAACGCGCTCCCGGATCCTGAAGTTCAGCGGCATCCATGACGTCTGATGACTGGGGATTCTTACTCATCTTCGACCCTGTGGCATGAAAGTTGGGGCATCAACAATGGTTCAATCTGGTTACAACGGCACCACGACCGGGTCAACCTCAACGAGAATGGGGGATGGAATCCGCTGTCGGCCGAAGCTGTGATACGTCGCGGGTCATATAGGAGCGAGCCGTGATCACATAATCCTGAAAGTATTGCGCTCCATCATCTGCGGTCAACAGCATCGTAACGCGTACGGTATCGCCGTCCTCTCCGGGACTGAGTCCGTAGATCTCTTCGCCTCGTATGGCGTCCAGATCGGTGGCCAGCGACTCCAGATACTCCGTCAATTCCGACTGGTCCCGTTCGCGAAGCGGTCCCCGTCGGGAGATCAAAAACCGGGCCGCATCGAACTCACGGGCCCGCAAAAACCCGTAAAAACGCACCGCACCATCGGCGTAATCACTGTCCGCCAGGGGACGTTGATCGGTGGTTATCTCCCACTCGCCGAATATGTTTTTCGGGGACCAGGCCTCTGTGTCGATATGATCATCGTCGACGAATAAGGATACCCTCACAACCTCTTCTGATCGCGGTTCGGCAAAGGGAATCTGGACGCGCCACCGATTCTGTTCACCGGTCTGAAAATGTTTGGTCTCCGAAGCCGGAAAGGGAGGCCGATGCTCCAGCTCATATCGCTCAAACTCCTGGCGAAACTCCTCGAAGCCAACGGTTTCCCGTTTGGACTCATGGACCATTTCGTAGGCCCCGGCATAATCACCATTTTGGATTGCGTCACCGAATCGATGGCCCACGGAGCGCAGGTAGTTTTGCTTTTCGCCATGATCGGCACAGCAGGTCGCGATCTGGAATACCCCCAACCCCATAAAGAGCGCGCCGACGAGTACGAGGACGGCGCAACCCAAGCCGGAGATCATGAAAAATTTCTTCCATGGGCTCGACGCTCCCGGCCCGCCCATATCGCCCATGGCCATCTGAATTTTGGACTTCACTCGCTTCATCTCGGACAATCCCGTTCAATTAGACGCGTTTTTCCATTGCATTGAATGGGGGCAATGGCGGTCTATATATCATTTCCGGAGGTAGCCCAAAAACCGCGAATCATCGCCCGCAATCCCTTCTGGGGACGAACCAGGGTTACCGTCGGTCCCGGCACTACCTGTACCACACCGGACTCTTCGGCACCGTGAAGCCGTCCATCGAGCAACCAACCCTGGGGCGTATCGAGATGAATGCTCTCAAAGGGGCGGGCCTGGCGCTTGGAGCGCTGCAACACACCAGCGGTGACGGCGCGACGGACCAGGCTGGTTGTCGCCAGTCGATCCCACAACATGGCCCGGTGTCCATCGGCTTGTAACCCGAAATAGGTCCGCTTTAGAGTGGTGGCCACCATCGATCCCCCTTGGCCATCGGCCGGTTCGTGATCGACAGCCACCCGAAGAGCCACCGCATCATCGTCGTCGCGCAATGAATCCGTGGCCAGTCGTCCAAACGCAGCCACAAAATTGCCGGCACCGCCCTGGGCCCGCTTTCGGGCCTCCGAGGCTCGATAGATCCAGCCGGCCCCAAAGGTAAAGCCGTACCAGGCCGCTGGTTCGGTCGACGAACTGACCTTCAGGGTTCCCACCTTTTGTCGATGCCATGTGCTCACACCTCGGTTGAGCAGGCGCACCGCACGGCGGGGCGTTGCGACCTCGTCAAGTTGACGAGCCACATAGGTCTGCTCGGACTCCAAAGGCCACAGATTGAGTGAGTGTGCTCCCAGTGTGGACCGTCTCCAATAGGCGGTGACCACCCGGCCCGCCAGATCATCTCCACCGGCGAGCACGAATCCCTGACGTCCCTCCTCGAATAGCCGCTCCAATAATTCGCCGCCCTCCACCAATGAGTTCGGCCACCGCATCACCGGCAACAAGCTGTCCTTCCAGTCCGACGAGGCCTGGTCGATATGAAACTCATCGGCCAATACCACCATCTCAGACACATTCATCCGATCTTCCTTCGAGCCGACCATCGTGGTCGGTCAGCACAAAAAAACCCGCCGCAATACGCGGCGGGACCTAAACGGGACGAGAGCTCGTTCAAGAGCATAGAACTTCGATCCCAACGATGGGATCAGGTTATCCGGGCGCTGCCTACTCGGTCAATTGTCGACCGAACCAGAAACCAGATGGAGGAATCGATCCTCTGCCAAATCGCTGATCATGGCATAGGTAACTCCGCTGTCCTGAACGACTGCCACTCCATAGCCCTTCTGGTTCAACCAGGCGATATCGCGATCCTGGATTCGCCGAAGGTTTTCACGGGGAACTTTGATTCCGTCACCGTCGAATAAAATGGTGCTCATCCGCGACCCATCGACCTCGTAGAGCAAAAACGCCGCCCGGCGATTCTCGATATGAGCAATCCGACCACCGAGCAAATTGACCCGATCGTCATCGAATTGGGGAAGCCGCACTGAAAAATCGACCTTATCCTCAAACCAATCCTGGGCCTCCTGGCTATCCGAAGTGGTCACTTCCAGGGGGAAATTACCCTGGTGCCAGTCCACGGTGGAGTCGATCATCGTCGCCGGACTACTGGCCGCCGGAGCCACCGTAAATTCCGGCAATACCAGGGCCAGAGCAACCATGGCCGCCAAGGGTCCCACTACCCACCCGGGATGGATACGAGATCTCCAACTTTCCTCGGAGGATTTGGACTCGTCGCAGCACTCAATCTCGATTTCTTCGAGTCCTGCCAGCACTCGATCTCGAAGTGAGTCGGGAGCCTTTTCCTCTCCCAGATGCCGGCGCAAATGTTCCTTGAAGGTCAACTGCGCCTGGACCTTGCATCGGCAGGACTCGCAGATATTGAGATGGGCCTCCATGTCGGCGCGCTCGCGCTCGCCGAATTCTTCATCGATATAAGCGTCGATAAAGGGCTCGAAGTCCTCACACCCCATCTCGGCTTTTCGCACGGTTGTACCCACAGTCATATCCTCTCAGATTAAAAATTGGTCAATGTCGCAGCCGTCATCCGGCCTGTGCTTTCTTCATTTCGCGATATTCGTTGAGGCTGGTGGTCTTTTCAGACTCCTGCGATTCCTCCTCGCACTGCGGCTGCTCTTGGTCGTCGCGGATATATCCCTCGGCGCGGGCGTACTCCGCCAACTGCGACTGGAGCATGCGCCGACCGCGATACAACCGACTCATCACGGTGCCGATGGGGCAATCCATAATTTCGGCGATTTCCTTGTAGGCAAAATCCTGCAGGTCGGCCAACAGCACCACCATCCGAAAGTCTACCGGAACCTCCTGGAGGGCGTTTTTGACCTCGTCTCCGAACATCTTGAAATACAACTGTTCTTCGGACTGATAATTTTCGTGAAACGGGGTGTGTTCCGGTGCCTCCGCCCGCTCCTGAAGGGGACGATAATCATCGTCGATGAGGTACTCTTTGCGCTTTTGCTTTTTTCGATACCGGTTGATGAACGTATTGTGCATGATCTTGAACAACCATGCCTTGCAGTTCGTACCGTTTTCATATTTGTCGAAATACCGAAACGCCTTGAGCATTGTCTCCTGGATCAGATCTTCGGCGTCGCTTTCGCTCTTTGTCAGCCGAAGCGCTGTTCCGTACAGAGCATCAATATGAGGAACGGCCTCCTCTTGATAAGCTTTGCGTTCTTGCGAATTCATTTTGTTCTTATTGTCGAACATTGGCGTCAGCCCCTGTTGGTCCGTCAGGTTGGTGTCGCGAAAAAAGTTCTGTCTCACCTTCACAAGTGTTGGGCGTTTTGAGATGCGCAGGTGCTAGAACTTTAAACGCCGACGATTCTATTTCATTCAAATTAAAATCTTACCGCACCATGCGAATCGGCGATCGCCGGATCGCATCACTTCAAAAGTGTCATCAAGGGCGTAAATTCAAGGTCTAAGCTCTCAGCGACCACCTGGTGGACACACTCTCCACCGTAGGTATTGACCCCCAATTGCAAGGGCTTGTCTCCAATGACCGCTTCCTCGAGTCCCTGGTTGGCGACGGCCAATCCGTAGGGAAGGGTGGTATTATTGAGGGCATAGGTGGAAGTGCGAGCCACGGCACCGGGCATATTGGCCACACAATAGTGGACGACGTCGTCGACCAGATAGGTTGGGTCCTCGTGAGTCGTGGGATGACAGGTGGCAATACAGCCCCCCTGATCGACGGAGACATCGACCACCACACTTCCCTCGGGCATCTCGGCGATATGCTCCCGGGTCACCAGATGGGGCGCCTTGGCTCCCGGTATCAGCACCGCCCCGACAACCAGATCGGCATCGCGTACCTTGGTGGCGATCATCTCCCGATTGGAGTGAAGGGTTTCGATGGAGTTTCCGAAGATATCGTCGAGGTAGCGAAGCCGGTACAAATCGATATCCAAGATCGTGACCTGGGCTCCCATCCCGACGGCGATCTTTGCGGCATTGGTGCCGACTACCCCGCCGCCGATGATCACCACCTTGGCGCGCCGCACGCCGGGAACTCCGCCGAGCAGGATCCCTTTGCCACCCTCTTCGCGTTGCAGACAATGAGACCCGACCTGCACGGACATACGGCCGGCGACCTCACTCATGGGCTCCAGAAGTGGCAGCCGGCCGTCTTCGAGTTGAATCGTCTCATAGGCCAGGGCCGCCACTTCTCGCTCCAGCAGGACCTCCGCCAACTCCGGAACCGCCGCCAGATGAAAGTAGGTATACACGATCTGACCGTGTTGCATGCGATCGTATTCCGGTTGCAGCGGCTCCTTGACCTTGATGATCATATCCGCCGTAGCCCACACGTCATCGGCATCATCGAGAATGGTCGCCCCCACGGCTTCGTATTCTTCGTCGGGAATGGCACTGCCCTGACCGGCGCCGCTCTGGACGAAGACCTGGTGACCGTTGCGGATATATTCACTGACGCCGGCTGGGATCAGCCCGACTCGATACTCATTGCTCTTGATCTCTGTGGGCACGCCGATCTTCACGGTACAACTCCCTATAAATAGCGCAAAATGACGGACGTCGTTATCGCGACGCCGGTGGAGCAATCTCCAATTTGCGCAGACTATAACTTGGGGCAAAGACCGACGCAATGAGTCATCGCACCGTGATGAATGAGTGTCACTGGCATCCATCCTCGCCGCATTCCCCCTCGCGCTCGGTAGCGCTGTCGGCGCCGATCCCGCACCAATCGGGGACACTCTCCGGTAGGCCCTGAGCCTCGTAGGGAGAGGTTCCACCTTCGACGCCATAGGGATGTTCGAAGGCGAATTCCCAGAGACCGGCAAAACGGGATAGCCCGTCATGGCCCTCCATCGGGGGTTTGGAATGACCACAGTTGTGGATGCACTCCACGAAGAAGTGGCCGTCTTGCTCGAGATGATACTCCAACCGGGTCGATGCCTCATCAAAATCGATGATGCACCAATCCGATGACCCGCCCCACAACACGATCCCGGGGACCTGGCGCTCCGGAGTCGTCCACGGCAAAATTGCCTCCGGATCGAAGATCCCCTCCGGTTCGGCTCCCACACCGCCAGACAACGAGATGAATGAGGATAGATATTCACTGCGGTGACCGACGAGTTGCGCCGTCCACAAGGCACCGGCGCTGACTCCAGCGCTGGAGACACAATCGTTGTTGATATTGTATTGCTCGGAGACACAGGAGAGCATGTCGTCGAAGAATTCGAGTTCCTCCTCGACCCGACCGGGCATGATCTCGACTTCTCGGGAGTAGGGCCAGCGAAACTGCAGATCCCCCTTTTCCTCGGGAATCACGGCGAGAAAACGCTGTGTATCGACGGCTTCTTGAATCTCTCCGCGCTCGTAAAATCGAGTCGCGCTTCCCCCGAGCCAGTGCCACAAAAAGATGACCGGAAGCACCTCGTCCTCGTCGAGATCTTCGGGTACGACGAGCATGAATTCTCGGTCGTTGTCGTCTTCGAAGGGATTGAGGCCCGGCTCCAACTCCAGCGTATTGAACCCCGGCTCGAGGTCCGGGCAATCTCCGGCTGAATAGGATGGCGGATCGGGGGCCGTGGCAACCCCCTCCGGGATTTCTTCGTGACACGTCCAGAAAAGCGACTGCGACGGGCTGCCTGCATCTTCACTCGCTTCGGCGACATCAGCGCTACCCCCGACATCTTCGGGGGCCGCCGTATCCGGCGAGGCGGTATCGCTCTCGGGTTCGGCCACGTCCTGCATTGCCGTGTCCGTAGTTTGCACATCTTCTACCGACGTCGTTTCCGGTTCACTGGTATCGGTTGTCGTCTCGCCGTCGCTATCTGCATCCATGGTGACACCGACGTCACTATCCTCCGCATCGGTGCTCGCCTCGTCCTCCCCGCTGCAGGCCACGCAAAAGACGAGGACACAACACACCACCTTCATTGCCAGACTATTCCCGTTCATCGCAGGACTCCCTTTCATTGCAACATTCATTGCAACAATTCCGTTTTACTGTTCGAAGAACCGGAAAACTAGCGAACGTTGCGATTCGTTGCAAACATCGAAAATGGTGGAGCTCTGGGCAATCGCAACGTCCGGCTCCGACGAGCTGTAGCAATCGCAGAGTGGATGATTCCCTTGAATTTGTGTCACTGATTGGTCGGCACTCGAATCGACCAGAGATCTCCCAAATCATCTCATCACCGGTGTCGCAGTTCAGTCAAATTTCAATGCGTCTGTCCGGCCAGCACAGGCGCTCAAAAATACTCAGACAAAAAAAATGGAATCGGAATCGGCCGATTGATAGGCTCGTACAGCACGGTAAAAAAAGCCATTTCAAGCTGCCCGCCTGTTGGAGATTTGACTATGTTCCATACTGCCTTCCGATGCCTTCCCACCGCACTGACGCTGATGATCGCCGTCATGGTCACTGTCTTTGTCGCCATTATACCCGTCGGCGAAGCCCAGGCCGGATTTTGGTGCGGCGGCCAGACCAGTGGTGAGTGGACAATCCCCGCCGACGGTTCGGTAGTACCGCCGGACGCTCGAATCCTCACCATTTTTTCGAATACTTCCTCCCTCCTTTCTGGCGATGATGAAAGTACCAGTTCCGTTGTGGTCGGCTCCATCACCGTGGTCGATGAAGAAGGGGAAGAGATCGAAGGAGAGCAACATATCGTCAAGATGGGACATCGCACCGGGATATTCCCGGAGGATTATGGAGAATTTTTACCCGACGAGCCCCTTGCTGAAGGGGAATATAGCTTCGTCATCGAAAGGGATTACACGGATCCTGATCCAACGATCATCAGCACCTTTAGCGTCGATGAGAGTTACGAGTCCTCGTCGCCACCAGAGGCGGTCGAATTTCAGTGGTTTCGCGAGACACATAATGCGTTCCAGGAAGATGAGTGCGGTACCGGTGCGAACGAGATGCACTATCTATCCATCGAACCCCTCGCCGATGAGCCAGCCTATTACGAGGTGTTGATCGAACACTCCGACGGGTCGGAAACACCTCAACTTCTGGCATCCGATGCCTACGGCGGCGAGCTTCGCTACTACACCTTCCATGATGTCGAATGCCTCAGCGTCACCGCCCACTTAATTGACGGAACGCCCGGCGAGACCACCGAGTATTGCGAACCCCATAAATGCGCCCACAAGGAGTACCCCGAAGATACCGAGTTCGGTGGCTTTTTGGGAACTACCGACTGGGATGAAGTCTCCGGATGTGACGTGGAAAACCCGGCCAGCGCAGT
>SKPJ01000392.1 GCA_007119595.1 Myxococcales bacterium | reverse complement strand
CTGACCACCCACCGGAAGATAGTGCTGGTTATTGACCACCATCGAGACCAATCCGCGATTGGAGTCGAAGGCCACCTTTGCCCAATCGGCCATGCTTTTGGCTCCCTCACCATCGACGTGCACCACGCGATGGCGATCGGAGTCGCGTTCGTACAACGTGATCGCTGCAAAATCGTAGTCCGTGATCTGAGCGACACTGTCCAGGGCCACCTCGTAGACCTCCTCGGGGGTCAACACTCCATTGAGCTGTCGGCTCGCCGCATAAAACCGACCGACCTCAAAGCGAGTTCGCTCAATGGAGGCCACCATGCGCTCATTTTCCACGGCCCGCATCATATAATCGGCCGCCTCCTCGACGATTTTTGCCTCCTCGTCGTCAAAGGGCTTTTGTGCGTTGCGATCCACGCATAATACACCGCGAAGATGACCCTGTTCGATGACCGGAGCGCCCATAAACTCGGTGACTTCCGGTGATTGAATATAATAGGCCAGGCCGCGAAAGCCGGAGCGTAGCCCCGAGAGTTTGACCGTATCCCGGCGCCGCGTAATGCCACCGATGACGCCGCCGGCGGGATCGATGCCTCCCTCGACGATCTCATCACTGTCGCTGACCAACTCCTTGATGCGAAGCTCTTCGTTTCGCAGATCGAACCACAGCAAGATGACCGTATGAGCCTCCAGCGCCTTTTTGACCAACTCCAGGGTCACAAATACGGTGTGATGGACGGCGTCGACGGCGTCGCGCACGATCAACTCCTCGGCTTCCTGTCGATCTACGGGACTTTCGGTTCGACCGGCGTGGATGAGCCGAAACTCGCGGGCTTCCTCCAACAGCCGTTGGCGCTCCTTTTCGATTTCCCGATCGTAGGCCCGCCGGCGCTCTTCGCCATTGCGGCCCACGAGCATCCAGGCCAACGCCGCAAACGCAGCCATCAATCCCACCCGACTCCCCAGCACCGTCAAGTCGATCGCCGTCCATTGCTGGACCGGCTCCGGCCCCAGTGCAAGGGCCGACGCCGTCCCCAGTCCATGGGTCGAGGCCTCGACGATCACCGCCAATCCCACCACTGCGGCAGCCGTACGAGCCGACGCCGTACTCACCACCCAGGCGATCACCAAAAAGACCAGCGCATAGGCCTCCACCTCGAAACCGGCTCCCCACCGGGCGAGCAAAAAGGCACACCCCAGTGCCAACAACGCCTCGCCGGCGCTGGTCTTCGACGCATCGCTGCCGTCGACCCGCCGACGCTGACAAATGGCGAATACGGCTGCTCCCCCCACGATGGCGACCAGGGCGGCATTGGCCCACATACCGATGGCATCCACGGCCACAAATCCCAATGCGTACGCGATCATTAGGACTATGCCCGCTGCCACCGCACGGCGATTCCCACTCCATGTTCGAGGCTGTGTGGTGCTCTGCAATTTCGTCGTCATCTCGGCCTCCGTGCCTGAAGCGGCGAAACATCCTTGTTCGCCGTACTGCTTATCAGCAATTAGCGTTGCTCGTCGTCGAAGCGCCCCGGCCCCAGAGGGGACTGCTCGACGATATCGACAACCCGCTGGCGCTCGATGGGTGTGATTTGATCGGCGACTTCGACGCTCAATGCCGCCTGAGGCATCTCGTCGTGGAGCGCTCGCAGTCGCCCGGCCAACGTCTCCAACGTCACCGGTCGCCCGGCCAACTCCATGCCATCCTCATCGACGCCCAGCCTCACCCGCACTGCCCGCTCCTCGTCGGGCTCTTCGAATTGAAAGATCAACTCGTCTGGACGGGCCAATCCCACGGACTCCCGGGCTCGCCGCTGTGCCAGTCGCGGATCGTCGCGAAGGGCTCGTATCTGGCGCTCCAGGCTCTCGTTGTGCTCCGCGAGTTCGTCGTTTTGCGCCTGCAGCGAAACCAGCTCCCGCTCGAGTTCGGCGAGATGATCGAGGCTGGGATGGGAAAATACGAAATACACCAGCCCACATACGAGGCTTACAAATGCCAGCGTAACTGCCAGTCGCATGGTGTACTCTCCAACAGAAGCGGCGGATTCATCACCCGTTACGGTAGCACCCCTGAATGGGGTCGCAAGAAATGTCGGTGTCCTTCAGCTTTTGCGATCAGCCGTCGGGGCTGACCGCCATATGAACGCGCCCGAACCCGACCTGACGGGTGATGTCGAGCAATTCGATCACCGAACCGTGACTGGCCTCCACATCTCCCTGGATCCAGATCGTGGCCCCCGGATGTTCTTGGTATACCTCGGTCATCGCCGCCGATAAGTCACGGACCAACTCCTCGTCGCCCTCCTCACCGTGGCGCAGCATGATACGACCGTCGGAATGAACCTTGACCACCACCCGAAGCTGTTCATCAAGGTCCAGGGCGTCTCCACTTGCCGCCCCCGGCAGATCGACGTCGAGCCGCTCCACGACGTTCATCGCCGGCGTGGTGGTCATCACAAAAAAGATCAGCAACAAGAAGATGATATCGATCAGCGGAGTCAACTCCAGCGTCGCCTCCACTCGCCCCCGTCCACGCCCGTCGCCGCGAAAATTCATGCGCCACCCGCCGCCAACTGCTCCGATGCCACGGAGACCACATCGTCTTTGGACTCTTGATTCGCCGCAGCCCGCTGCTTCGCCTCCTGTTCTTGTCCCGGCGGCGGTGCCAATGCGTCGAGCAACTGACTGGCAGCCTCTTCAAGCCCCACCGAAAGGGTGTCGATGCGACCGAGCAAATAGCGATATCCCAGATATAGAGGGATCGCTACTGCAAGCCCGGCGGCCGTCGTCACCAGGGCCTCCCAGATCCCACCGGCAAGTGCGGTGGGATCGACCATTCCCTGGGCCCCGGCTTCCTCGACGACCCCCTGAAAGACGCGGATCATCCCCAACACCGTTCCCAACAATCCCATCAACGGGGTCACCGATGCCAGGGCTCCGATGGCACCGACGTAGCGCTCGAGGCGATTCATCTCCCGTCGACCCACATCCTCCATCGCCTCCCGAATGGCACTGCGAGATGCCTGACGAAATCGAAGCCCCTCACAATACACCCGCCCCAGCGCCGATTCATTGCCCTCGCAGGTGGTGGCCGCTTCTTCCCACTGCTGCTGGCTCGCCGCATCCAGCACGGCTCGACGCAGCGATTCGGGCATCACCCGATGGGGCCGGTGGCTTCGCCACCGAGCGATAAACAGAGCCAATCCCACCACGGACGCAATCGCAATGGGGATCAGCATCACCCCCCCGTAGTTGAGCCATTGCATCGCTTCGCTCATCTGGCTTCCAAGTCGCATACTCCTGGTGAGACCATCACCTTGGGTTTATGATTCAGCCGGTTGACGATCATCGCTCAATCGATCCGGTCTTCTTGCCTCGAAGATCGCCGCGAAAAAAGGATACATATCCTGCGATGCGTAGTACTGCTCGAGAACCGCCGGCGCGATCTCGTTTGCCTCGCAATAGGCCTCGACGCGCTGGCGCAAGCGATCGCGGCGAGCGTAAATGCGGCGCCGGGCCACATATAGCACCGCCAGACTGGTCGTGATTCCAACCATCCACAGTGTCCACTGTACCAACCAACCCATCACCCAGCCCACGGCGATGACGGTGCACAACGCGGCGATCACCACCGCTCCGCCACTGCCATAGGCTTTGCCCAGATGGGTATCCATCTCCCGCACGAATCCGCGGTGCGCTTCGGCGAGCCGAATCTCACCTTCCGACAGGCCGTCGGATTGTCGCGTTGTCCCATTATCAGCCATCTGCTGCTCACTTCTCTATCATCCGGGGGGTCGGTGGCCCAAACGCAGGACTCGACCCGTTGTATTTCTTCGCCTGTGTCACGCCCCCGCCTTTTGGCCACTCCATTTAGTGACTCTGCTCAGTTCGTGTCAAAGACGAAGCTCGCCGCCGACCCTAGCAAACCAACGCACAGAACCGTCAAATGGCCCTTTTTCCCAATCCCGGGCTCCCCCCGCTCAATCCCGCGGGAATGTTCGGGCCCATCGCTTCGATTATAACCTTGAGCTGCCGAGGCGGACTCCCATTGGAGTTTGGCTAGATCGGTAACCATGCTTAGCTTTGATCTCACACGGCGGGCATGGGCCGGCGCCGCGGGTTAATGATTTGATCACGAATGCTGTGATCAGTCGAACCGAAACCTCCGCGCCCGTGCCACCACATTTCGCGGTGGACGCGCACTCCACGCAACCCGTGGACGGGGACCGGCGCTCTCGCGATGCAAAGATGCTGTGAGGTGATACTATGGCAATCGGAGATGAAGTGACCAACAAACTCTCCACCAACGATTCACAAACCAACTTGACGCAACAACTGCACGATTATTTCGAGCGTTCCGGGGCCGAGATCGACGTGGACCCCAATTTTCAGGAACGCTATTTGCTCGATTTTACGATCACCCGTTTTCAAGACGTCCATGCCCACGTCAATCTGGGCGTCCATGTCACGGGTTCCGTCGATGATCTGGAACAGCAGGAGAAATTTCTCCAGGCCGCTCGTCGAGGTATCGTCCTCAAGGCGATCTACGTCGAGCTCGCCGAAACCTCGCTGAGCTCCGGCGGTCTGCTGGTGGCCTTCGGGGCCTGCCTGTCGTTTCTCTTTGACCGGCGCTACTCCCAGGTGAAGGCCACGGGAATCCGCATTCAGGAGGATTGCTCCTTTAATTTCTTCGACCTCGAAGAAAATATCGAGCGCCTGGAACGGATGACCTTTGACGAAGACCTCGAGATCGGCGAAGCACTCGAGGGCCGCGTCATCGCCTATTTCACCGACAAGGGATTTGGCTTTATTCAAACCGACGACGAGCGAAAGTTCTTCTTTCATATCGCCAATGTCGTCGACGACGAGCTGCGTGCTCGACTGCCGGCTTATGTCCCTGGTGAGGTCATCCCCGTCGACTTTCAATACGGCGGAAACGACGGAAAAAAATATCCCAAGGCCATCAACGTCTCTCTTCCCGAAGGTCATCCCACCAACGGGCGTTGACGGCGGCCCCACAACCCATCGGTGAGCCCCTGCATTGATCTTCCTCTTTGCAGGGGCAATTCCGGCCTTCTCTGTGTCACAGCCCTCTCCCATCTTCGACAATTCAAAGCGATCTATGGTAGATATCTGCAGTGGTATCATCGATTGAACTCGTCCCACTTGAAAGCCCATGCCTGCCCTATATCCCCTTCGTGATTTGATTGTGACGGCGGCTTTTGCCGTTTTTTTTATCCCCATGGTTTTGCCCGCCATTTCCTCGGCGGCCGAATCCGAGTCCGCAGACTCCGGGCATCTCGAGACATCCAAACCCATATCACGCACCGATCGTCTCGTGGAGCAGGCTCGGGATGAAAACTGGGATGCCGATCAGCTCTTCGTCCATCTCAACCTCGACGAGCCACAACAGTGTCAAAACTTCTCCAACCGCGCTCACCTGCGCGAGCGCCAGGCCCGCTGGCGAGAGGCCGTCGATCTGCTCGAGCGCATCGACCCCGACCATGTCGACGCATGGCTGCTCGGTGATGGCGATGCCCCGCGCATCCCGACCGCCGAGACAAAACGCCAATTGCGTTGCATGCTCGCCGACCTCATCGCAGCATCCCTCACCAGCAGCTACGACATTCGTCTCTTCACCAACCCCAATGCCTATTTCGGCGGCCGATACACGGAGGCCGCCGATCTGGCTCGAGCCATCGAACGCCGCCCTCGGATGCTGGACCGAACCATCAATGCTCTGACCCGCTCGGTGACACGCAATATCCATTCCCAGGGTTTTATCTGGTATCGAAAATTTGCCTTTACCGGCCGATCGTTCAATCGAATCTCTCCCCATGCGGCACAGCGTTGCTCTCTGACCGCCGGCCATACCTGGAAACCGGACAACCGGCGCCACCAACGTTGTTGGCGTACTCAATTATCGGCCACCGAGCGAGAACAAGAGGTGCTCACCGCCTCTGCAGCCCCCGGCCTTTCCCGACATCACTGGGGCACCGACGTCGATATTTTGGGCCTCAATCCCGTGCATTTTGTGGAGGGTGGTCGATTGCACGACGACTGGCGGTGGCTCGACGACCACGCTCTCGACTACGGTTTTTTCCAGACCTACGGCGATCCCGGCGACGAGCCCTACGCCCATATGGAGGAGCGCTGGCACTGGTCTTATTATCCCATCGCTCAGGCCCTCTGGGAATTCGTCGAAGACAATCAGGAGCGGGTTGAACAAGCCCTCTTCGAGCGATGGAACCGACTCGAGCGAAGATGGGGTGGCGCCCACGGCCCTTATTTCGACCATATGCGGGAATACTGGCGGGACTATCTATTCAACATCGACCTGCCCCGCGTCGACGCTCGCCACTCCGTCGGCACCCAGGACGCTCCCACCACGCCCCTTCCCTGAGCGACCCGTTTCCCTGCGCGACCCGTTTCCCTGAGCGACCGATGTGATTCCAAATAAAAAACCTCCCCAATCCCGGAAGAGGTTGGCTATCTACGAATTGTGATATTCAATCATCGGTCCCCGGACGGTCGGTAGCATTCCTCTCCCAGCTTGCTGGGGAGGAGGCGACGCGAAGCGAGCCGGAGGGGCCTGCTCGCAGACCCCGTCCCCTCAGCGGGCAACTCCCACCAAACACTAACTTACTGACAATAGGGTTAAACTGGCGTTTAATAACTGCCGTTTAACCCGAAGGTGATCGACGAGGCATTCGACGCGGCGCCCGAAAAATTCCAAAACGGGAAATTATAGCTCTTTTGATCCGCCGTCTTCGGAGCTTGCATGGTACTCAGCCCGCCACTGAAGGACAGGCTTGGACTGACCGAATAACTGACCGACAAGCCCCCGGACATCGACTGACCGGAGCATCGACCGACGCACTGTCGCTCCGAGGCCAATTCGTCCTCCTCCGTCACCTTATAGGTCCAGCCGGTCTGAAAGCCATAATTGGCCGACGCCCGTACACTCTGAGACAGCGACATCGACGCACTCACACCATGGCTCATGCCCCACTGAGTGTTGATTCCAGCCACCGCCATCCTCCCCGGCTCAACGGCTTCTGCACCGTCGACGCGATACAGGGCATTGTCTTCGCCGAGTTCGTTGACATCGAGAACCGGCGAGGTGAATTCGTGAAAATTACGCGAAATCCCGAGCCGATACGACAGCGACAGACTCTCGAAAAAATTGCGCGAAATACTGGCCCCCAGATTGGTGGCGACGATGGTGGTCATCGCCCGGGACCTCGCGCTTGCCGGAAGGCTGGCACTAAAACTCGGCGAGATCGAAATCCCCGTCCCGTCGTGACTATAACCGGCGTGACTGGCCGACAGGCCGATATCTTGAAAGCGCCCCTCATAGGGCTCGATAATACCGCCGCCGGCCGTCAAATTCTGTGAATAGGCGATATCACCGGAGAAGCGAAAATCATTCCATGAGTAGCTGGGACTGATCGCAAAGGACATCCTCACCCGATCGTAGGCTCCGACCCCACTTTGAACGTCGTCGGCATGTTCGGAATCCTCTGCCAGCGAGACAAAAGTTCCCTGCCCCACGGCCATTCGCATCGAACCGGATACCGACCAGGGACGGCGTTCCTCCTCCTCCTCCGTCTCCTCTTCGTCGACCACTTCATCGAGTTCCGGTTCAGCCGTTTCCTGGGCTGATACTACTGTCGGAACCATCAGGCATATCGCAGCGAAGGCGGCGCCAAGTGCTTTTGCATTCCAGCTCATCATATTCTCTCGAATCGCGTAGGCCATTATCTCACAAGCTTCTACTGTCCCGTCACACCCGTCGCAACGAGCTTCATTTTCGGGGCACAGACTGTCAACATTTGCACGGCCCGGTTGAATGTGCAAGCAACGTTCCACCGCCGATCCGTCGCAAAATTAACACCCCAGGAAGGGGCGCGGCGACAAATTTTTTGACCACACCTACATCCACAGTATCCTGACGTTGTTCCACGGTGCACCGACGTCATTGCAGTAACGCCACGGATGGTACTCGTGCAATGACCTCACAGCCGACTCGGAGCGCGAGGGCTTGTGTCGCGCACTCGCGCTCCGACATTTTTTGTCTCTCCAAGGAAGGAGTACGCCATGACTGCTCATCCATTTGCAGCCGAACGTCGACGCCGTCGTAGTCAGCAAACACTGGAAGCACTGACCTATCAACTGGAACATATCTTCCATCGCGAGGACTTGCACAATTTCACGCTCGGAGATTCTCGGGGGTTGCTCATCGCCCAGGCGGGAGACATCCACGAATCGGAGGTTCTCGCCGCCTATGCTCCCAT
>SKPJ01000339.1 GCA_007119595.1 Myxococcales bacterium | reverse complement strand
GAAGGGACTCGGCGCCCCGGTGGGATCTGTATTGTGCGGACCACGGGAGTTTATCGACGAAGCCCGCCGGTGGCGAAAAGTGGTCGGCGGCGGATGGCGCCAGGCGGGACTATTGGCCGCCGCCGGGATCGTCGCTCTTCGCTCCCATGTCGATCGGCTCTGCGAAGACCACACCCATGCTGAACAATTGGCAAGAGAACTTCGCCAGTTGGGATACGATGTCGATGGTCCCCACACCAATATGGTCTTTGTGAGCCTCGCGAAAGAAGCGAAGAACTCCATCGTGGACTTTATGGAGAAACGGGGAATCCGACTCTTCGTGCGGGGCCAAATTCTGCGGCTTGTGACCCACCTCGACGTATCCACCGAAGATGTCGCTACCGTAGTCGACGCATTTCGAGATTTTCAGATGGGGAATCAGGATCAATAATTAAAATTGACGTCGGTCTCGAAGCGCGTCGGTAATTCGTGACGAATCGCTGGAAAACGCCAGTTTCGGGCCTTCTCCACAAAGCAATCCTCGGCGGCATTGGAGCGAAGTGAAGAGTCCAACACCCGGACCATGGCCACCCGTCCATCGGGAGTGACCGCAAAATCGAAGTCCACCCGGCCAGAGAGATCGGGGTCCCGTTGAAGCTCGGTTGCATAACAGTCCAGCAACTCCTGTTGGTGATTGTCGACGACGCGCTGAATCATCCGATCGGAGAGAATGCGGGGCAGACTTTCGTCGCGCTCAGCGCCGCCTCCTGCCTGAAAATCGAACTCCACCGTATCCGGATCAAACCCCTCTTCGACATAGGAACTGATCGGCCCCTGATATTCCGGTGGCTCCCATTCCTCTTGCTGTGCATGTTGGCCCTGTTGAGCCCGTCTCCCCGGGGCTGCCCGCTCTTCGGCCGGCCCTTCTTCTTCATTTGCATCCTGGGCCTTGTCCACCGCGTGAGCCACATTATTTGCCGACTCCGCGCTCTGAAATTTTTGAAATAACGCCTGGACGCTAAATTTCTCCGCCATCGCGTCAAAACTGATCCCGTCGGCCATTTCCCCAACGTCGATATCGTCAATAAAGTCGTCGACATAGGGAACGTCGTAGAGGACGACGGTGAGTACGGCGACGCCACACATCGTCAACACCAACATCCAGCAGCCAAACGAGGACTGGGCCTCATTGGTGTGTTCCCAGGACTCTTCGTCGTCGAGCTCCATAATCGTTCCCGTTTGCCAAACACATCATCCAGTGTCGCTCCATCGTAGCGGAAATACCCCTACATTTCTCATTTCTCTCGGACGGAGCCGATCTTGGCGTTGTCCCGGGCAATCTGCTCCCGCGTCGTGATCCTGCGGTACCAGAACATCACCATCGTCGATGTGATGACGATGAAAAGGGAGTACAAAATGGGGATCAGCAAGACCAATTGCTGTTGCTCTCCGGTAAAGACCATGGCCACGATCAAAATGGCCAGAGGCCCGTTTTGGATCCCCGTTTCCATCGAAATGGTACGTGCCCGGATGGTACTCAATCGAAGATTTCGAGCCAGGAAATAGCCCAGTGTAAACCCGATCAACCCGAGCCCAATGGAAGCAAAATAGACCGGAAATCCGGTCTCCATCAACAAGCCCCAATTGCGCGGAACCCAGGAGCCGATCAAGAAAATAATGACGAATACACCCAGTACACCGCCCATCAATTCCATAACTGCGCCGACATTTGCATTTTTGCGTCGCAGAACCATTCCGATCAACGTGGGAACGAGCAGGACTCCCAATAAGGTGATGATCTGATCCGGTGGTACCTGCCACTCCCCTTCGACGCCGCGCCCGTACAGACTCATCGTCACTGGCACCATCACGATGGCCATCAACGTCGAGCAGACCGTCATTAAAATCGATAGACTCAGCCTGCCTTTGCTGAAGTAGACGAAGATATTACTCGTCGTCCCACCGGGCATACAGCCCATCAAGACCAGACCGATCACATAGGGGCCCGGAAGACCCAGCGACGTGGCCAACAAAAATGCCGTCAGCGGCATCAGACCATACTGACACAACATACCTACCAGGATGGCCTGCGGTTTTCGCAGAGCGATGGCAAAGTCTTTGAATGTCAGCGAGGAGCCCATCCCGAGCATGATGATGATCATCATCACGCCGAGGAGGGTGGTTTCCAGTTCAGTCAACATCGGTGTTTACTCTCCCAGTACTTCCTGGCGCAACTCGCGCCGCAGAATCTTTCCAATCGGTGTCTTGGGCAGATCTTCGCGAAAAACGATTTTCTTCGGCCGTTTATAACCCGTCAGATGTTCGCGACAGTGCTCCTCGACTTCCTGTTTGGTCAAAGACTCTTCGCGCTTGACGATATAGGCCTGTACCTCTTCTCCGCTCTTCTCACTGGGCGCGCCGATGACTGCCGCCTCGTGTACTTTATCGTGGCGCGAGAGCACGTCCTCGATCTCATTGGGATAGACGTTGAATCCAGAGACCAGAATCATGTCCTTTTTACGGTCCACGATCTTGAAGGTGCCCTGCTCGTCCATCACCGCCACGTCACCGGTATGCAGCCAACCGTCGACGATGGTCTTTGCCGTCTCCTCCGGCCGATTCAAATACCCCTGCATGACCTGTGGGCCGCGGACACATAGCTCTCCGCGCTCGCCCTCTTCAACCCTTTCTCCGTCATCGTCGACGAGTTTGATATCGGTCATGGGCACGGGAATCCCGATGGTATTGCGCGTGCGTTCGCCATGAAGGGGCTGAAAGCACACCGCCGGGGAAGCCTCGGTCAATCCATATCCCTCGGTCAGTGGAGCGCCGACCATCTCCTCCCAGGCATCGACCACGGCGTGATGCATCGCCGCTCCTCCACCGGCGGCAGCCTTGATATGTTCCGGCGGAAACGCGACGAACCACTCCTCGTTGAGCAGCGCGTTGTACAGCGTATTCACCCCGGTCAGCCATGTGATATCGTAGTTCTCCATCGCCCGCTGCACCCGTTGAATCGGTCGCGGACTGGGGACCAAAATATTTCGTGCTCCCACCAGATACATGGTCAAAAAATTCACGACACAGGCGAAAATATGGTACAGCGGCAGTGCCGTGAGCACCACTTCCTCGCCCTTGGTCAGGTGACTGGCGGTCATCGCCCGAATCTGGGCCAGATTCCACAATAGATTTCCGTGGGATAACATCGCCCCCTTGGCCACTCCCGTTGTGCCCCCGGTATACTGCAACATTGCCAGATCATCGTGGCTCAAGTCGCTCCAAAATCGCGCCGCATCGGCACCGCTGCGCTTCTCGCGCCCGCGCTTCAATGCATCTGGCAACCGGGTCACATCCAAGCCATGCGACGGAATCGCACGGTTCCAGTATTTCATCACCCCGTACGTAATCTGTTTGACGATCGGCGGAAAGAATTCGGGCACCTGGACCATCACCACATGCTCGATGGGAGTTTCGTCCAGTATCTCTTCCAGTTTGTCGGCAAATAAATCGACAATGACCACTGCTTTGGCGCCGCTATCGTTGAACTGATGCTCCATTTCCTCCGTGGTGTACAGTGGATTGGTATTTACCACCACGCAGCCCGCCTTGAGGATGCCGATCATCGCCACCGGATAACTGAGACAATTCGGCATCTGCAGCGCCACGGGATCGCCGGCATCGAGGCCCAATACCTCCCGAAGGTAGTAGGCAAATGAATCGCTCATCTCGTCGACCTCGGCATACGTCAACGAGCCGTACATTCCGTTGGGCATCACTGTCGTAAAGGCAGTCTGGTCGGCGTATTCATTCGCCGCATCCACCACCGCCGCCGGCAGACTATCGTACGATGGCGCATCGAGCATCTCTTCGATGTGATCACCGTATTGGCCCAGCCACGGCCGCCGCTCCTGGTCCCCTTCAGCATACTCCATGATCAAATTCCGGCGAGAGAGAACAAATGGGCTGCAATTTTTCTTATCGAGGCGACCATGCTGCCCTTATAGCGCCCATTTGGCAAGCGCAATTGGTCACCAGTCGGTGATTTGGTAGTCCTTCAAGAATTGTCCCCACACATGATCGCCGGTGTTGATTCCATCGAAGATGGGATCGACGATTCGGGCGGCACCGTCGACAATATCGAGGGGCGGATGGAAATCATGAACCTCTCGTTTTCGCTCGGCATGATGCGCCGGGTCTTCGTCGGTGACCCATCCAGTATCGACACTATTCATATGAATGCCGTCCTCGACATAATCCATCGCCGAGGTACGGGTCATCATATTGAGGGCCGCCTTCGCCATATTGGTATGAGGGTGGCGATCGGTCTTGAAGAGCCGATAAAACTGGCCCTCCATCGCCGAGACGTTGACGATGTGTTTGTCCTCCGTGGGAACGGCGACCATCAGGGGTTTGAGGCGGGCGTTGATGATAAATGGGGCCACCGCATTGACCAGATGAACCTCCAACAACTCAATGGCCGTGACTTCATCGGTCCTCAACCGCCAACTATTGACCCTTCGCAGGTCCACCTGCTGCAGATCGGCGTCCAGTTGCCCCTTTGGAAATAGGTGGTTTCCCCGCTCCTTGTCCTCGGCCAATAGCTCGACCTGACTCAACAACGCCGACGGCGTCTCCACATGACCCAGTGCTTGCTCGTTGGCCGGGGCAGCATCTCGAGACTGTCCCAAAAGCGTTTTCTGCTCCTCCGACAATTCGTCGGTCGACAATTCACGCTCCATCAGATGGTCGTAAAACCCCACCGGGCGTCGCACGGTCTGGCAGGCGTTGTTGATGATAAAATCCAGCCGCGGCAGGCTGCGATTAAGTTGGCGGCAAAATGCCTCCACACTGGGCGTGTGTCGAAAGTCGAGCCCGTAAATCTGGAGTCGATCGCCCCACTCCTCGAAGTCCTCCTCGGCGCTGTAACGCCCGGCGGCATCGTTCGGAAAGCGGGTCGTACAGATCACCTCCGCTCCCGCCCGCAACAACATCAGCGCCGCCTGATAACCGATCTTGACCCGGCCTCCCGTCACCAGTGCTACGCGCCCCCTCAGATCTGCGGACTGAAAGCGCTTCGCATAGTTGAAATCACCGCATTCCAGACACATCTGGTCGTAGAAGAAATGGACGTCGCTGAAGCTGTCGCCACAGACGTAGCAGGAACGCTCCGACGCAGTTTGTCCGATGGGAGCCGACGTATTCGTCGATTCCTCTGCCCCGCCATCACCACTCTCCGTCGTATCCTCATCGACATCGTGGAACGCCTCGATGCGTCGAGGGGTCTTGAAGATGGGATTTTCACGGGCCTTTCGAATCCCAGTTTTATCCAGAAGTTGCTGATCCGCCTCCCGTTCCTCGCGCTTTCGTTTGCGCTGTCGAGCTCTGGCCAACGCTTTGCGCTTGTGCTTTCCGGGCCGCGAGACCCGACCGGCGGCCGTCAGAAACCGCGTTCGCTGCTCCTCGTCGATATCGACCAATAGCGTTCGATCCTCGACCAACTCTTCGAGTAATTCCGTCGCTTCTTCGATTCGCCGTTTAAATTCTTTCATATTCGTCTTGATAACTCGATGTCGCGGTCATCGCAATCACGGGTCGTCTCAAAAACAGCGCAATGACACTGGAAATCATCACTTTCATCCGCAAAACTCATGGGCACGTTTATTGTCGATTTTCGAGGACGGTGGGTTACCGCACTCACGGTCACAAGATGAACTGGACGGCTTGAATGCCAACGCACAGCGCTGTGGCGGGTATATAGGGTATCATTGTGAATTCAAAAACCAACGACGTCCCGAAAAAAGTGAGGTTTATGGTGGGTATCGGGGCCTCCGCCGGTGGCCTCGACCCATTGCGCCAAATCATGGGTGGCCTGCCGGAGACCCCCAATATGGCGTTTCTCGTCGTGCAACACCTGGCGCAAAGCAGCCACGAGATGCTCAGCGGGCTCCTCAATAAGGATAGTCCTATTCCGGCCGTCAAGGCCGGAGACGGGATGGAGATCGAGAACAACCACATATACGTGGCTCCGGCCCAGACGATCGTTCGTGTCAAAGGCTCACGCCTCGACGTCCAGGACGTCGAAAGCCGCGAGCAGCGCCGGCGAACCATCGACCCCATGTTCTCCTCGCTCGCAGAGACTTATGGCTCCGGCGCCGTGGGGGTTATCCTGTCGGGAAACGACGCCGATGGAACGGCGGGATTGGGTGAAATTTCACAGGCCGGTGGACTGGTAATAGCGCAGACCGTGGAGAGTGCTGAATTTTCGACCATGCCCAACAGCGCCATTGAAAGCGGTGTGGTAGACCAACAGTTGCACCCCGCGGAGATCCCGGAAAAATTGGTCGCCTATTACGCCGATCTGGAACAACTTCGTCGAGCCGATCAAGATCAAAAACGCGATGAAATCATCGATCGTCTCGACGACATCGCACATCATGTACATCGCGAGACGGGCCACGATTTCGCTCATTACAAGACCAGCACTCTGGTCCGGCGCATCCAGCGCCGAATGCGGGTATTACATTTCACAGATATCGACGATTACGCCGCGTGCTTAAGGGATGACGAGGATGAAGCAGCCATTCTCTTCAATGAAATCCTCATCAACGTCACCTCTTTTTTTCGCGATCCCGAGGCCTTCGACGCCCTGGCCGAGAAGGTGATCCCCAAACTCCTCGATGATCTGAGCAGCGAGGACTCAATCCGGGTCTGGGTCCCTGCCTGCGCCAGCGGCGAGGAAGCCTATAGCATTGCCATCTTAATGCGCGAACGCTTGAGCGACATCGATGAAGCCAATTGGCCGACGATAAAGATATTCGCCACCGACATCGCCAGCGACTCTCTGCAGGCGGCTCGCCGGGGACGCTATCCGCGCGGGGTTCAGGCTGGCCTGTCCGACGAACGACTCGAGCGCTTCTTCCAGATCGAGGACGATCGTTTCGTCGTCAAAAAGCAGTTGCGCGAGATGTGCCTATTCGCCGAACACAATATCATCCGCGATCCACCCTTTGTGGATATCGATCTCATTTCATGCCGAAACCTGTTGATCTACCTCAATACAGATCTTCAAGAACAGGTGTTATTGCTCTTTCATCACGCGCTTCGCCACGAGGGATTTCTCTTCCTCGGAACGTCGGAAACCGCCAATCCTCAATCCGATTTATTTCGCACCTGCGATTCCAAGCACCGAATCTGGCAAAACACCTCCAGCACGGGAGCGCCCCGTCCCGATCTGCCGATGATCGGCGATAAATTGGAGTACGATGAGGGGTCACTCCCCCGCAGCAAAATGGATCACACCGGCGGCGACCTGCACGAGCAGGTGCAGGCCATTTTGGCCGATAAATACGCCCCGCGAGCGGTGCTCATCCGTCGAGATGGAAGCATCGTCTACGCCTCCAACGGGCTGGAGCGATATCTGGAGATATTGCGCGGGAAATTTCACAACAATCTACTCAAAATGGTCAGCTCCGGACTTCGGCTCGGTCTGCGAACAGCGCTGAAAAAATCGGTCGATACCGGCGAGCGCGCCATCCACGAAAATCTCACCTTCAAGAGTCCAGACGGGACTCAACCGGCGCGGATCATCGTCGAACCGATGCCGGAAACCAGGGAAAGCACCGGCCTATATCTAGTGATCTTCGAGGAGACCGGCCCCCCGGTCCAGCAAGCTCAAGAAGCGCTCCAGCATCCGGATGAAGAGGCGGAAAAGCTCATCAACCAGTTGGAACACGAATTGGAGAGTACCCGAAAAGACCTGGAACTCACGGTCCAAGACCTGGAGACCGCCAACGAGGAATTGAAATCATCCAATGAGGAATTGCGCTCCATGAACGAGGAACTCCAATCGACCAACGAGGAATTGGAGACCTCCAAAGACGAAGTAGAAGTGGCCAATAAAGAGCTATCACAGGCCCGCGATGATCTGGAGAATCTGCTCAACAGCTCTCGGTTGGCGACTCTATTCTTGGACGAGGAGCACAATGTCGAGATGTTCACCCCGGCCATCCGCGAGTTGTACCACCTGCGTCCCTCCGACCTGGGACGACCCCTGGAAGAGATCACCCATCGCGCCGTGGACATGCCTCCACTGCCGGACACCGAAGACATCGAGGGACGCGACAAACCATTTGTCGACGAAATCCGCACCACCGCTGATTCATGGTATATACGACGCGTCTTTCCCTACATGAGCGACAAACCACAACAGGGTGGCATCGTCGTCACCTTCAGCGACGTCACGGAGTTAAAGGAGACGACCGAACAGCTCGCCGAGGCGAAAAAAAGCGCCGAAGCCGCCGCCCACGCAAAGAGCGAATTTCTGGCCAATATGAGTCACG
>SKPJ01000226.1 GCA_007119595.1 Myxococcales bacterium | reverse complement strand
GGTGTTCTGGAAGCGGTAGTCGATGGAGCTGAATCTCTCTTCGGCGGAGGCATCAAAGATCGTATTGTGGAACACTCTGGCTTCCGGGGCCTGAGCGAGACCGATGCCCGTGTTGTACCAGCGATGATCGGCATGGATGATATTGTTTCGGATGACACCGCCGTAGTGGCAGACATAACCGTCGTCATCGTGGTCGTCGTAGGTGCGAGCCTCTCCGGATTCGCGAAGCCCAAATCCGATGCCCCGGGCGCAATTGTCGATGCGGTTGTATTCGACCACCGTATCACGGGAGCCCGTCCAGAAATGCACGGCGTGCTGAGAAAGTCCGGCCCCGTCACAGTAGATGTTGACGAAATCGTTGTTTCGCACCACCCAGTCGCGGGCTCCATGGGCGTTGATTCCGCCCGTATAACATCCGGTTGCCGAAGGGTCGACATGAGGCCTTCCTTCGTCGGTCAATTCGAATCGGGAGCACTCCACGCGCCCCTCGTCGACATAGGCGGTACGGGCTGAATTACCGTTGATCTTGATCTGCTGTTGAGCAGCATCGAAAACCCGCACGCCATAGATGAGGGAGCCCACGACCGACTCTTCTGCATCTCCCGCGGGAGCGATGTGAATGGTGTGATAATTGGGTCGCTTCAAGGTCAGATGGGCGACAGTTACGTGCGAGGAGTTGATGAAGAGTAGGGAGCCCACATCGTAGCCTCCATCGATGATCACGTCCCCGGCCTGGTCCGTCGAAGAGCGCAGGCTCACGCCATCGGCTCGTACATGGAGTGTGTCGTCGATGGCATAGGTGCCGGGAGCCAACTCGAACGTCGTATGGGGCTCGGCGGTGCGCACCATCTGAGGCAGGTCATCTACATCCTCAACAGTGACTTCCACGACCTCTCCCTGGGATGGGGTAAGGGGATGGCAACTCAAGAATTCACCGTTGTCTGAATCATCCCCATTTTCCACGGTGCCGTCGGGATCTCTGTGTGCGCTATCAATGCCGTTGAAGGCCGTGTCTGGTGGGGCGTCGTGGTCGGTCGCGGCGTCGGCATCACCGCTGAGATCGGCACCCACATCCCCGGCGTGACTGCCGTCTGAGTCGCCGTTGCTACAGCTGAGCAGGGAGATCGACCAAAGCAATGTGAGGGCGATGTAAATTGCTAAACGTGTCATGATCGAGGTGACTCCTGTGGACGGTATGGACGAACAAACATCAAGTCTTGCTCGCATGGAGGACAATTTCTTGAGCTCCAATCGGTCATGTGCTCGGATGACCAGCTTTATTGCGTGCCGAAGGGTAAGATCCTGACCAGGCAGTATGGCGACGCTCCATCGATTTGTGCTGAGCAGTTGAGACCAGTCGCCACCGAGGCGAAATTGAACCAGCAATGTGGCAGTCCGTACGGTCTTCAATAACAGGAACGTTGAAATGAGTGAACAAAGGGAGTCTTCTGAGCGCTTCGACGAGATCTTTTTCGAGGTCTACGAGTGGTTGCCGCGGCAGGGGCCGGGGAGCAGAGATTCGACGGCGCAGGCGCTGGCGCTCTGTGATGAATTGCCGAGGGAGCCAGTCATTTTCGATATGGGTTGTGGCAGCGGGGCGCAGACGCTGGACCTTGCGGCGCTTACGGATGGGATGATCACTGCTCTCGATTCCCATGCGCCCTTGATTTCAAAGCTGGAGCAGGAAGTGAACGCGCGAGGGCTCCAGGAACGGGTCCGGCCCAGGGTTGGTGATATGGCCGAGCCACCGGCAGCGCCGGGGTCGGTGGATTTGATCTGGAGCGAGGGGGCGGCGTATTTCTTGGGAATCGAAGAGGCCCTTGGCCTGTGGCGTCCGTTGCTTCGGCCCGGAGGCTATCTAGCGTTTACGGAGGCCGTCTGGCTGCGGGATGACCCACCGAAAGCGGTGCTCGAGATGTGGCAAAAGGAGTATCCGAGCATGACCGACGTCCAGTCCAATTTGGCGATCGCTAGGCGCTGTGGTTACGAGATTCAGGGTCATTTTACTCTGCCCAAGAGCGATTGGTGGGACCAATTCTATGCCCCCATGGAGGAACGCATCGCGGCGTTGCGCCACGAATATGCCGCCGATGACCAGGCCCTCGCAGTGTTGGACGCGCTCTATGGCGAGATCGAGCTTCATCGCCAATTCGGCGACGTTTACGGCTATGAATTCATCGTCTTGCGCGTACCGGCATAAGCGTCGGATGCTCGCGAAGTAGATCGCCGTGCCGGGTCATTTCTGGCTTGGCTCACGACTGTGCTCGGCTCGACCCGAAATCTGGCGCCATCATCTCGGCCCCGCTCGGAGTCGGAGTTTCGTTAAATTTCCGAGCGCATATGCTATAGCGTAGCAGGTCTATAACAATTGATTCGGGAGAAGGGCTTTTGAGGCCATGAAGACCGAGCAAAAAGTACCGCGCGCAGGATGGGGGCATGGCTATTTGGCCGTATTTTTTCGGCTCGCCGTCGGATTGCCGAGTCTAGCCTTTCTGGGGCTACATTTGTGGTTTGGGTTGCCGGAAGATCGCAGTTTTGTGGAGGCCGACTTTTTGTCGGCCTTCGCTGCGGTGGGAGTCGTATTTCTGGCCGCAGCCCTGTTGCCCAGCGTATATACGCCGAAGGCGCGAATTCGGCGCGACGGCGACGTGGTCAAGGGAATGGGAAAACGGCGGGAATTCAAGGCTGGTCGTGGAAATGTCGTGGTCCGCTCAGTCTGGAAGCAGGGATATTTGAGCCGTGGTTCCACCAGTACTCGAGATCGGCGCTTCTACGAAGTTCATGTAGAGTGGCCCGGCGAGGCCATCTGTTTTTGTTCCCATGGTGTGGATCCGTTGAAGGTGCGTACCCTCGCCGAGGGTCTGTCTCGAGTTGGAAAAATCCCACTTCATTGGGGTTCGGACTCTGCGTTGAGCTACGAAGTGCGCCAGCCCCATCAATTGGATCTGCCCCTGGTCGAGCTCCTCGACGAGCAGACGTTGCCAGCACCTCTCCCAACCCGACCACAATCCGAGCGAATCGAGCTGGAAGTGGGCGATGAAACCGCGACACTCCGGTGGATACCACCACGGGCCTCCGAGTTACGGCATTCTCTTCTCTTTAGCGTCGGGGCCGGACTTATTCTGGGAATCGTCGGAGCCCTCGAGTGGGGGCTTGTGGGATACGTCGGTGTGTCGGCTTTGATGGGCGCTTCGTTATTTTCGATCTTGTCTTTCTTCTGGCTTCGGCGTCGGCTCGTGGAGCATGAGATCAAGAGTTCCCCCCAGGGTGTGGAGCGGAGGCGGCGGTTTTTTAAGCGCATCGAAAAGACGGACTTCTTTGACGCACTGGAGATCGAGAGCGTTTACCTATCGGGTAGTTATCGGGTTCGGCTGGTGCTGGCCTCCGACGATTTCTACGTCCCCATCGGTGGCAGACTGTCGGGGCCGGAAATGGTCACTGCTTATACCGCCATCGTACGGCCGCTGGCGGGCAAATCTCCGGTGGCCGAATCTACGGAAGAGAGATCGAGAGAGTCGGCGGCTGTTTGACCTCCTCTGCATACTCGCGACGTTCAATGAGAGCCGTTGGGTTTTTCGTGCGAGAAAAGTACAAGAGCCAGTCATGGTAGGGTGTAATGGACATCGGCTTCCGTGGTCCGTCGGCTACTAATATCCGCGGGCGGCGACCATCATGGACACCATGATCACCGTGAGAACGACGAGGGCGATGCGGGGAATGATCGCCAACGCGACGTGCATCCGCCCCATGGCGGTCTCCGATTGCTCCGGGTCAAAGCCGGTGTGGCGAGCGACGATGCGCTCCACGAATAGATGAAAGATGGTGACCGCCCACGCCAGGCCGCCGCCGAGCAATATGGCGACGCTCCATCGATTTGTGCTGAGCAATTGAGACCAGTCGCCACCGAGGTGAAAGTGAACCATCAATGTGCCACTCAGTACGGCCGTCAGTGATAGGACCGTGGCGAGTTTGAAGAGCCGGGGCAACAGGTGGCGATAGATGTGGTCGTGCTCCGAGGGGTCGGCGCTTCGCAGACCGGTGACGAGAATATTGATCACCAGCACCTCGCCGAACCACGCAGCACCGGCCAGGATGTGGATCCAACGTAGAAATACGTGAGGGTCTATCGGCATTTTGCGGGCTGTCCTCGAACGAGTTGTGGCTCCGGCGATACAGAGGGCCAGAATAGGAGCGAGGTTGGCCGGCCTTTATGAGGGAGATCATGGCCAGGGGGACGGTCCCTTCGCTCCATTGCGACGATGGCCCCAACTTTTGCTCGGGTTTCGCGAAGCAACTGGTGGCCGACCGACGACCGAGAACGATAACGAGAACGACAGGATGACCGACACATCGACAAAGAGTAGTTCAACACCAGTGCGCCGATTCTTCGAGCGACAGATCTTCCACCTGCTCGCCCTTGGAATCTTGGTGACGGCACTCGTCACCGCAGCCCGGTGGCCAGCGGTGACGGAAGGTGAACTGTGGGGCTGGTCTACGTCGACCTGGTTGGTCGTGGCGATAGGCAGCGCCATCGCTCATCAGGTCTACGTGTGGCTGGTCTGGCGCGGCGAATTGTATTTCCGTGTTGTGACGGGTCTACTCGGAGAACGGGGATTTCGAGCGTTTCAAGTCCCCTTCGCCGTACTGGGATTGGGGAGATTCTCCATCGTCCCCCTGGCCGTGGCGAATCGGGGCCAATGGACATTGCCCGGTGTGTTGCAGTGGGGGCTGGCGGCGGTCTGCGTTTTGCTGGCTGGCTATCTATTCTACTCGGTGCTTCGATACTTCGGCTTTGACCGAGCCTCCGGGCTCGACCACTTCGACCCCCGGGCTCGAGACATGCCCCTCGTCGACGAGGGGATCTTTCGATACACGTCGAACGGTATGTATATTTTTGGCTTTTTGATCGCCTGGGTGCCGGGGTTGATTCTGGAGTCGCCGGCTGCGTTGTTGGCCGCAGCGTTTCACCACCTCTATATCTGGGTTCATTACTTCTGTACGGAAAAGCCGGACATGAAGTTTATCTACGGGTCGTCCCCGGGACCCGACGACGCGAAGTGATCGACAAAGGGACCGGCCTGCGATCTTTAATCGATTGGCTTTAATCGATTGGCCGGGCCAGCTCCGTACGCCACTCTTCGGGGTCGGGCTTGTTGTGCGGTCCGTCGACGTAGCGCTCGTAGGCGTCCGATTGCAGCGAGAGATCTTGCTCGTCGATCCACTCCTCGAATTTGGCCCATGCCTCGGGAAGTCCGTCATACGGGCCGTGATAGGTGGTCTGGACGACCTTCGTCGCCGGGAGGGTGGAGGGTTGAACGCGCCCTGTGGGCTCGACGGGACTGGCTACTGGCACACAGATCTCGAAGTCGAAGATCTCTGGATGCACGGCGAGATGATGGGCAACTACGGGGCCGGCAATCTCAACCTCCTGCGCTTCGATGGCCTCCATGATCTCGTCTACGGCCGGTGGGAAATGTTCTTGCATCTCCTCCTTCGGGATCCGAAGGGCCACTGTAGCTACGGTGATGGCGTCGGTTTCTTTGATCTGCGGGGTATCTATCATGGTCATTATCCTTACAAAACGAATTGGGGCGGTTATTGGTAAATCCTGTCGGGCCTGAATAGATATGGTGCACAACGGACTCCGTGGTGCGCTCACGGTGCGGCTGTGGAACTCGTGGTGTCGGCGAGCACGGCGTCCAACTGGCCAAGGGCAGACTTCAGACCTTCGAGGACGCCCATCTCCAGCAATTGCTCCATCTGCTCCAGACTCGAGAAGGTCGACACGATGGTAAATCGGGAACCCTCGTCGGTGCTCTCGAAGGTGACGGTCATTCGCGAGGTGGGCATCTGGTCGTTGGGATTTCCCTCGTCGTCGGCGAAGCCGTCCTCGATCTCGAAGCTACGGCCGGGCTCGACGGAGAGAAAGCGCCACCATCCCCGCGATACCTCCCCGTCTGAACCGGTCATAAAATACTCGGCGCGGCCGCCGGGCGTCATATCATGGTGCTCGAATGTCGCTGGCCAGGTCTCGGGTCCCCAGAATTGCTCGAGTTGGCGGGGATCGGCCCAGGCCTCCCATAGGCGCTCGACGGAGACTGAGTAGTCACCGACGACGGTGAGGGTCAGGGTTTCGGGGTCGGATGAGATGCTGGTGATGGGCATATTTCTATTCCTCGTTGGTGGTGGGATCGTCCAGGACGGCGTCGATTTGACTAAAGCGGGCGTGCCAGAGCTCCTCGAGTTCGGCTAGCAATTGGCGGGCCTCGCCGAGGCGCTCCGGGTTGCCGTGGACGATGCGTTTTCGTCCGCTTCGGCGTTTGGTGACCAGACCCGCATCTTCGAGAACGGCCACATGCTTCTGAACGGCCGCAAAGGACATCTCATATCGATCGGCGAGTACCGAAATCGGTGCCACCTCGCCGCCGAGCACGCGAGCGACGATGTCGCGCCGCGTTCGATTGGCGAGGGCGTGGAAGAGTTGGTCCAGATCGTCACTATCTCTTTCGTTAAACACAACCATGTGGTTGTATATAATTACATCGATCACCGAAGTCAACGGTTTTGCGCCGATATGGGCGAACTCTTTTTCTGAGCGACTGCGGGTTTACCGTCCCGACAAATCATCGCAGAATACGCCCTGCGAGACAGTTGCCCGACGAGGTGTTGAGCGAATTTATAAAGGGACTTCGGTCGGGATAAATTATTCGTCTGGTCCTGGCCAGATGCCAGCGTTCAAGATCATGGAAAAAGTTTTCATAGCTATGGGGCTCGGCGTGTTGTTTCTCATCGCGGGCCTCTGCATCTACGTGTCGCGGTTTCGAAAGTGGCGAAGGGCTGCCCGGCAGCTGGGCCTCGAGACGTGTGGCATGGGGTTTCGGGGGCGTCCGGGCATCTGCGGGCGCTACGGGGGCGTACAGATAAGGGTGACCACGGAATGGCGATGGCGCACTGAGAAGATGGTGTACGAAGCACAGCTTCCGTATGCACTTCCACCGGGCCTAAGAATGATCCATCGCAACGCATGTCCCTCCATTGGGGAAGTCAACCACGATTGGCAGAATGAGATTGGCGTACCGGAGCTCGACGAAAATTACCTGATCGAGACCCTACAGCCCGGTGCCGCCGCCGCGTTTTTCCGACGGACCGACGGCGCAGAAGCGCTCGCCAGGTTACACCGAGTCCACGGGCGAGTGCGTATCGAAACGAGCTCGCTCTTCATCGAACGCGACCTCTTCGACTCCACCGACGCCATCGAGGCGACCTTGTATTCCCTGGTAGATGCCGTCGAAAAGCTGGCGCCCGAACAAAACACCCCACCGCAGCCGTCGCGCACTGGCGAAGCGCGCGGAGACGGTGACGGAAACGACTGGACCGAAAACGGGCGGTGACGTCGGTGTTTTACGCCCAAAAGCCCTCGTTGACCCAATCGACTTGGCGGCCTTAGTGAGCTTTTTGGTGGAGTACTTGGTCGCGTCGCTCCCGGCGCATCGCCTGTGCTACTCGAGCTATCGTCTCGCACATTCTGTTTTGCCCGGGTTTTTCCGGCCGTAGAATTTGCCCAGTGTTTCAATGCGAATGGTCTCGCCCCAGTGGCGTGGTAAAATCTTGAATCCAGGCCAATCCTCAGCGCGTTCGACCAGGCCGGCACGAACTGGATTCAACCAAATATACAACAACTTATTATCGATGCAGTCGTCGTCGAGAAGCACTGTATCGCCGTAGACTCCAGCCCCCAAAAGTAGCCGGTGCGCTCTAAACCAGACGTCCTGCATGAATTCGCTGCGATCTGCCGTGGTATCGCCGACGGCGAGATGAACGTGATTGGACATCGCCATGGCCGCATAGATTTGCTGGCCCTATCGATTGGCAGCTTGATGTTCTTCTGTCGGTCTGAGGGTGGGCCGACGGTGGCGGGTAAGGGTTAGGGTAGGTGGAGGGTAGGTGCTTATTATTGTGTTATCGGCTCTAGTGGTTCGTGTCAGTGGTTTTGACAGTTTGAACTTTGCTCAGGGCAACGAGGTCGAAGGCATCCAAACGAGGCGATGCCATAGCATCGTCGACTGCGGAGGCCAAAGAGATCGTCGTTCTGAGAAGAGTTCAGACGTTTATAATCACTGACACGGACCACTAGAGCGCTGACCAACTAATCTACGCGGCCAACCTGTTTATGGCGAATAAGTTGGCGACGACAGCGGTGCGTTCAAGGTCGAATTGATTCTTCTCAAGCCCACGGAAACGAGCTCGCCGTCCTTGAATTGCACCCACGCGACTCAACGCATGTTCGACAGGAATTCGCTGTCTTCGGGCTGCGCGCCCTTCGGGAGT
>SKPJ01000291.1 GCA_007119595.1 Myxococcales bacterium | reverse complement strand
GCTCCCGGCGAAAGCACCAACGCGTCATAACCCAACCGGTCTTCTCGCCCGCTCTCCAGATCGCGCAGAGTCACCGTGCGGGCCTCGGGATCGATGGATACCGCCTCCGTGCAGGTGCGCACGTCCACCCCGAAGCGCCGATGGAAGCTGTCCGGGGTCTGAATGAGCAGTGCGTCGCGCTCCTCGATGACGCCGCCGATATGATAGGGAAGCCCGCAGTTGGCAAAGGAGATATGGGGCCCCCGCTCCACCATCACGATCTCCACCTCTTCGTCGAGGCGCCGAAGCCGTGCCGCGCAGGACGCCCCGCCGGCCACCCCGCCGACGATGACCACCCTTCGACGTTGGCCATTTCCCGTCTCTTCTGGCTGTGCTTGTCCACTCATACGTTGCTCCCGATCCAGATGCTGTGGTGCCATTGTTGATGTGCCTTCCAGCGTGGTGCGCCGGACGGCAGCGGCCCCGACTATAAGAACGAGACGACCTCGGTCCATAATCGACCTGATGGGAATAGAACGGGGCAGATTATCTTTGACACGGAGAGCCAATTTCTCCACCCTTGCGAGTGAACACTTGCTTGAGAGTAGACCGGTATGAAGCAGCGATTATCGACGGAGGAGCGGCAACGGCAGATCGCCGCGGCGGCCCTGAAGCTGATCTCCGAGCGGGGCGTGGGTGGCTTTACGACGGCCGCCCTCGCCGAGGAAGTGGATCTTGCGGAGGGGACCATCTTTCGGCATTTCCCCAACAAGCAGGCCATTGCGCTGGCAGCCATCGACCAGCTCGAAGAGCGCCTTGCGGAGAGCTTTCCAGGCGAAGATATGCCTCCCCTGGAGCGACTGGGGACGTTCATGCGACACCGCCTGCGGCTGGTGGTCGCCCATCGCGGTGTCTTTCGGGCTTTCTTCTCCGACCAACTCGGCATGGCCGCCGGTGACGAAGGGGTGGCGAAGATGGAGAGAATCAAAAGCGAATCCGTCGACTTTTTGCGCCAATGCCTGCAGGATGCCGCCGACGAGGGACAGCTTCGCGGCGGGGTTTCTCCCGAATTTCTACTGCGCGTCATCCAGGGAACGGTACACGCCTTTTTGTTCGGCACTTCCTCGTCGGCAGGAGGCGACGAAGAGCCCGGTGATATTGCCGGCCGAACCTGGTCTTCTCTCCTGAAGCTCATAGGCAGGTAAGAAAAATGGATCGACATCTAGCAGCTCAAAATCTCTTTTTTTGGCTCCATTTTCGCCCTAAGCGAGTGAGTGCTCGCTTGCTGGTCGCCCTCGCTGTGTTCGTGGTGGCGCTTACGGCCATCAGTTGTGGAGTGAAAAAACAGGATACCTCAACCTCGGAGAGTGACCCCGCACCACGTGCGGTGCGAGTCAGCCACGCAGAAACGCAAACCATCACTCGCACCGTGGATTATGTGGGCACTGTAGAGCCGGTCCAACAGCTACAGGTGACGGCGCGCCTCGGCGCTACGGCGGTGAAGATCTACGCCAGCGAGGGCGATGAAGTGGGGCCGGGCGATCCCCTGCTGCGCATGGAATCACCGGAGCTCGACGCCCAGATCGATCGCCTCCAGGCCGAAGTGGAGCGGGCCCGGGGAGACCGCGAATTTCTCTGCGGCCGATTTGAGACCGATCGCGACCTCGCCGAAGCCGGGGTGGGAACCAGGGTGCAGGCCGATACGAGCCGGTCTCAGTGTGTGGCCAGCGAGCAGGGATTGGCCGCCGCACAAGCGGCCCTGCGAGAGGCTCGGCAGCGACAGGGCTATCTGGTGGAGACCGCACATATCGAGGGGACCGTCTTAGAGCAGTTGATCGAAAGTGGAGAGCACGTATCGCCGGGCCGGCCGCTCTTCACCATCGGATCACATGTGCGGGATGTCCGAGTGATGGTCACCGAGACGGACGTGGCGGCCGGGATCGATGTGGATCAACCGGTCAGGCTGATCTCCACGGCAGGCGAAATTTCCTCCCAGGTCACAGAAGTCGCTCCCATGGTGCGGGGACCGGGGCGAACCATCGAGGTCCGCGTGGCGGTGCCCCCGCAATGGGCCCGGTCGCTGCGTGTGGGCATGAGCGTCGATGTGGCCTTCGTGCTCGAAGCCAGTCATGAGGCGGTGACCGTTCCCATCGATGCAGTGCTGGAGACGCCAGATGGGCCGGCGGTGTACGCCGTCGAGGAGGGTCGGGTTCGCAAGATACCCGTGGAGGTGGGGATGCGCACGGATCGGTGCGTAGAGATCACCGAAAATCTGGAGCCCGGCCAGATGGTGGCCACCGGGCGGCTCGAGACCCTGAGCGAGGGGGACGAGATCTATGCGGTTGAGGTACCGGGAGGCAAACCGTGAATCCTACGCGATATTTTCTGGACAACCGTCATGCCCTGTGGGCTCTGGTGCTGGCGATCTTCATTTTTGGTGCCGCCGCCTATCACAGCTTGCCGGTGCAGCTCTTTCCGGACACCGATCCGCCCGTGGTTCGGGTGATCACAGCCTATCCGGGAGCTTCCGCCCCGGACGTGGCTCGCGATGTGAGCCGGCCTATGGAGGAGGAATTCGCCTCACTGGAGGGCATCACCTCCGTGCAATCCAGCTCGGAGGACAATCTGTCGGTGATCACACTGGAATTCGATTACCGGAGAGATGGAGAGTTGGCCGCCGTGGAAGCCCAGAATGCCATCGCTCGCATCGGCGACCAGTTGCCCGCCGACATCGCCGAGCCCCAGGTGTTGAACCTGGCCGACGCCGACGGACCGGCGGTCACATTCGGGTTGGTGGGCGACGATCTGATCGAGGCCCGGCGCATCGCCGAAGACGATGTGGCCCCGAAAATGCAGCGCCTGCCGGGAGTAGCTGCCGTCGACGTCTTCGGCGGCAGGCAACAGGCGGTGATGGTGGAGTTGGACCAAAAGCGCCTGGCCGCCCATAAGATCTCCATCGCTCAGGTGGTCGACGAGATCGCCGCCCAAACGGCCACCCAGCCGGCGGGCCGGGTGCGTACGGAGCGCCGGCAGACCCTTTTTCGCGTCGAAGCGCGCCCCACCAACGTCGAAGAGCTGGCGGCCACACCACTTCGCCGCCCTGACGGCACGCGCCTGTTGTTGTCGGAGCTGGCCACGGTCCATTCTTCCCATCTCGACGAGGAGGCATCCTTTGCCATTGACGGCCAACCGGCGGTGGCGGTGCAGCTCTTCGAGACCACCGACGCCAATACGGTGGACGTGGTGCGACGCGCCGAAGGGTTGGCGGCCGAATTGGATGACCAGCTCCGGGCGATGGGACAGGGCGACCTGGCGATCGTCGTCGGCGACGAGAGCGCCACGTTTGCCGAGTCCTCGGTGAACAATCTCCTCACCAATGTCTTGCAGGCCATATTCCTGGCGGCGTTGGTCATCTTCTTCTTTTTGGGAAGAGCCCGAGCGTCGGTGGTGGCCGCTGTCTCCATGCCCCTTTCCTACGGAGTGACCTTTGTGGGGATGCAATTGCTGGGAGTGGACTTCAATATGGTCACCTTGTCGGCGGTGATCCTGGCCGTGGGCATGGTGGTCGATGCCTCGGTGGTGGTCCTGGAAAATATCGTCCGCCTTCGCGATCAGGGTGTGCCCGATCGGCGCGCCGCCGAGGAGGGAACTGCCGAAGTGGCCGGCGCCGTGGTGGTGGGGGCGCTGACCACCACCGCCGTATTGGTGCCACTTTTGTTCGTGCCCGGCTTCGTTGGTGCCACCTTCGGACCTCTGGCATTGACCCTCTTGCTGGCCTTTACCAGCTCCGTCGCCGTCGCCCTATTGGTCGTTCCCCCGCTCAGCCTCTATCTTCACGATCAAGGAGAACAAGACGACAAAAGGGCAACCCAGAAGTGGTCTCCAATGATCACATCTCCTTTCCAGGCGATGATGGACCGGGTTCGAGGTGTCTATCTACGCCTCTTGTCGGCTGCTCTGAACCGGCGCCTGCTGACCCTGGTGGTAGCCCTCGCCACTTTCGCCGCCGGCATCGCCGGAATCAAGGCACAGGGCATGGAGGTGTTGCCAAAAATGGACGGGGGAAATTTTTATATCTCCTTTGAGACGCCCTCGGGCTCATCGCTGGAGGCCACCGACGAGGTGGCGCGCCGCATCGAAGCCGAGCTTGCAGCTCACCCCGAGGTCGTCACCGTACAGCGGCAGACGGGCTACGAACGGGGAATGCGCTCCCTTTCGGCTACCGGCGCCCAGGGGCCGACGCAGGGATTCATCACCGTGGAGCTGATCCCCCGTACGCAGCGCCAGCGCACCATCTGGGATATTCAGGACGAGGTTCGACAATCCGTGGAGTCCATCGTGGAAGTGGACACCTCGGTGGTGCGCGAGCTGGGAAATACCGCCAAATCTACCACCGACGCTCCCGTGGGCATTCAACTCGGCGGCGCAGATCCCCTGGTGCTCGATAAGTTGGCCCGAGACGTACTGCACCGACTGGAGGGTGTAGACGGACTGGTCAACCCAGTGCGCAACTGGCGGCTCGACCACCAACGCCTGTTGGTCGAGGTCGATCGCCTGCGGGCTGGCCGGCTCGGTACTTCTCCGCGGGAGGTGGGGTTGCAGATGCAGGCCGGAAGTGACGGTCTTCAGGGGGGCCAGTTTTACGGCAATCGACCCACGGGAGTGCCCGTAATCGTCCGCCACCGGGATCGGCACAGCTCTTCCGATCTGCTCGCCTTTCCGCTCCTGGTATCCACCGCAGATCAGAGCGTTCCCCTTCGCTCCGTGGCCCGTCTGGTCGATCAGACGGGGCCGGCGGTGGTGACCCGACAAGATCTGGTGGAGACCCTGGACATTACAGCTCAGACCGGCGACCGCCCGCTGAGCTTTGTGATGGCCGACGTGGAAAAGGCCCTCCAAGATGTGGTGGTACCCGCGGGCTACGAGGTAGCGCTTACCGGTGAGCGAAGCGAGCTGAACGAATCCCGCACCAGCCTGGGGCGGGCATTGTTGGTCGCCATCGGCGCCGTCTACCTGCTGCTTCTCGCCCAGTTGCGCTCCTTTGCCCGCCCCCTGGTGATCATGATGAGCGTTCCCCTGAGCCTGGTCGGCGTGTCGGCCGCCCTGTGGCTGACTACACGCCCGGTGTCGATGCCCGTCATGGTGGGGCTAATCCTTCTGGTGGGGATCGTGGTCAACAACGCCATTATTTTGCTCGATCTGGTGGCGCGCCGGCGCGCCGATGGGGCTATGCGCCGCCAGGCTCTTCGCGATGCCGTAGAGATTCGATTTCGGCCCATCATGATGACCACCGTATCCACCGTGGTCGGCATGATCCCGTTGGCCGGGGCCTGGGCACTGGGGGCGGAGCGGTTTGCTCCGCTGGCGATCGCCGTCATGGGGGGAATGATCGCATCCACCCTGCTGACCATGGTGGTCATCCCCGTGTTCTACGATGTGGTGGAATCGACAACTCAATGGTTTCGGCGCAAATGGCTTCGCCGTAAATGACCGGTCCAGGCCTCCGAAGGTTCAATGAACCCACACCTTGCAAGCGAGCGCTTGCTCGCTTATTTTGGGTGTCGACTTGAAAGGGATTCGCTGGACCACCATTCAACGAGGTATCCATGAGCTCCATAGAGCAGAGAATTTACGCAGCCGCTACGGCGATGATATTGGCCGTCCTGGCGATGGCCATCGGCTGTGACGAGCCGGCGACGCCTGTGGACGAACAACCACAGGAGGTCGCCGCCGTCGATCCCGTCGAAGAAGGGGAGGCGGAAGCCGAAGAGGAAGAAGTGGCCGATGAGGGTGATGAATACGGCGACGTATTGAGGGGCGAGCTACGAGACCTGCCGGAGGTACCGGAGAGCCTCGACGAGCTTCCGGAAGGGGTCAATATCGTCCAATTTGAGATGCGACTGTTGACGGCGGCCATGCAGAATATCCTGCAGCTCATCGCCGACGAGCGGCTCGACGAGATACCCGGACAGATCCGCCAGGTCCATCCGGCCTACGAGTTGACCCACCAGGCCCTGGAGGACGAGCTGTACCGCCCGCCGGTCAATCCCGACCAGATCGAGGAGTTCATCGAGGTGGACGACGAATTTCACGACATACTTCGCGGACTGGTGGGAGCAGCCCGAGGCGACGATCTACAGGGAGTGACCGAGCACTACTCGGAGTTGGTTGAGGGATGCGCCGGTTGCCACGGGCAATTTCGATTTCCCTGAGAACCGGCGTCAATCAATCATCTTCATTGCGTCCGTGTACCAGTGGTGCAGCACGGCACGAAGAGTTCTTAGCTTTCGAGCGACCAGCGCTGTCGCAGGGTATCGACGGCCTCCAGCAGTTGCTCGAAGCCGTCGATGACGAAGAGCAAGGGCTGGTAGATGTCGATGCGAAACGGGGTGGCGATGACCTCGTCGAGGTTGAAGGGGCGGATTTCGGGACCGCCGCGAAAGACGTGGGCTGCCTCGCCGAACGACGACATCAGCCCGGCGCCGTAGAGTTTGAGCTCGCCCCTTTCGCGGATAAGACCAAATTCGACGGTATACCAGTACAGGCGGCCCAGGGCGTCGAAGTGGTCCTGGTCGTCGATGCCGCTTGCCAACTGGCCGTACTCCTGGGCGAAGTCGGCAAATACGGGGTCGGTGTGCATCGGCAGGTGGCCAAAGACGTCGTGGAAGACGTCGGGCTCCTGCAGGTATTCGAGCTGCTCCCAGGGCCGGACTTCCACGGTGGCCGGAAAGGTGCGCTGCGAGAAGCAATCGAAGAAGAGCTGAGCGGGCACGAAGCCATCGACGGCCCGCATCTTCCATCCGGTGAGGCGGTGCAAGCGCCTGGTCAACTCGTCCTGACGGGGGATTCGATGGCCCGGCATCTGGAGCTTGTCCAAGCCCTCCAGGTAGGCCTGACAGGACTGCTCCGGCAGGCTTTTCATGCGCCGCCGATACAGCTCGGCCCATACCTCGTTTTCGGACTTTTCGTAATCCTTGGCGGAGGCGTCGATAAAGTGAGCGCCCTCCATCTTGAGATTGGTTGCCGTCTCGGTCTGCATTTCAAACCTCCCGGGTACGCGGTGTAGGCCATGGGCAAAAAACCGTCGTCAATCCAATACGCCGCGGCGCTCCTGGTCGCGCTCGATGGACTTGAAGAGGGCCGTAAAATTGCCCTCGCCGAAGGATTTGTGGTTTTTGCGCTGGATGAATTCGAAGAAGATGGGGCCGATGATATTTTTGGTGAAGATCTGGAGCAGATAGCCATCGTCGTCGCCGTCGACCAGCACGTCATGGTGGCGAATGCGGTCGCGGTCCTCCACGACGTTCGGTACTCGCTCGAAGACCTCGTCGTAGTAGTCCTCGTCGATGTCGAGGGTCTCGATGCCCTGGCCCTCGATGGCGTCCAGGGTGTTCAACAGATCGTCGGTCAGCAGCGCCAGATGCTGGATGCCGGGGCCGTTGTACTCGCGCAGGTACTCCTCGATCTGCGATTTTTCGTCGTCGCCCTCGTTGATGGGCAGCGAGAAGGTCCCGCAGGGAGAGCGCAGAGCGTAGGAGGTAAGGCCCGTTTTCTCGCCCTCGATATCGAAGAATCGAATCTCCTGAAAACCAAAGATGTCCTTGTAGAAATCGGCCCAGGTCTCCTTGGTTCCCTTGTGGACGTTGTTGGTCAGGTGGTCGATGCACAAAAATCCGGTGGGTTTGACCCGGATTGGATCGTCCAGATCGACGAAGGCATTTTCCAGATAGCCTCCCTCCCCGAAGGCGTCGACGAAGTAGATGATGCTGTCGCCGATGCCGTAGATCGCCGGCAGGTCGAGGTCGGCCCCGGCGTCGGCTTCGACGGGCTTGGCTCCGCGGCGCACCGCCTCGTCGCGGGCAAAGGCCGCGTCGTCGACCCGCAGGGCCATCGAGCAGATCGACGGCCCGTGGCCATCGCGAAAATCGGCGGCAAAACCCTGGTCCTGGCGATTGACCAGAAAGTGGATGTCGTTCTGGTTGTAGTAGTCGATGGGAGCGCTGTTATGACGGCGCGTCTTGGAGAATCCAAGGGCCGTAAAAAGAGATTCGAAGTGCTCCGGTTGCGGGCCTGTAAATTCTACAAAGTCGATTCCGCGAATGCCCAGGGGGTTATTGGATTCACTCATAGTTGCTCTCCTGTCGTAGATCTGTTCTTGGAAGGTCGAAGGGCGTTTATTGGCTCCAGGACCTGTAGTAGTCGGGGCGCGATACGGCGGCGCCGGCCTCGCACAATTCGAGGGGGCGGACGGTGTCGATCATGACCGCCTTCTCCTCGGTTCGCTCCTTGTCGCGGGCTGCCTCCACCGCCCCCGGCTGGGGACCATGGGGAAGGCCCTGGGGATGATAGGTCACCAT
>SKPJ01000224.1 GCA_007119595.1 Myxococcales bacterium | reverse complement strand
GCCTCCTGATCCGAAAGATGAGCGGCCTTGTCAGAGGAGAAAAACTGCCGCTCCACGGCCTTTTTGCGTACCTGTTCCGGATCGATGCCGCGACCGTCATCGCGCAATTCGACGCGAATCGAGTCCCCGTAATAATCGGCGCTCAACGAGATTTCTCCTTCCGGTTCTTTTCCCATTTTGGCGCGCTGATCCGGGGGTTCAATGCCGTGATCGACGGCGTTTCGCACCAGGTGGAGCAGCGGTTCCGACAGGGCGGTCAAGATGGTTCGGTCCACCTCGACATTTCCAAAGGTGTGGACCAGCCGAACTTGTTTTCCCTGGGCATTGGCCAGATCGCGGACTGCCCGTGGATAGTGGCTGAGCACCTGAGCCAGCGGAAGATGGCGCAGATGCCGGGCCTGGTCATCGACCTGGGAAGCCCGAAGATTGACCAGATAATTGTCCTCGCGAAGCGCCGTTTCGCAGGCGTCGAATTGGTGAATCAGCTCTCGGAGCGTACGAGTTCGGCTCTTGGGAAGATTGGCACCCACCTGCTCGAGGAGCCGGCGCAAATCCTGGCGCAGCTCCTTGAGTTCATCGAGGTGGTAGTCGAGGCGGCGACTCATCAATAGTGTTTCACCGGCCATATCTCCCATGCGCTCCAGTTTCTCGACTTCTACGCGCAATGACGAACTGGTCTGAATCCGAAGGGCGCCGGTCTGGTCATCGTCATCGTGCTTTGAGCGGATCGATTGGATGCGGGTACGGGTTGACCGATTACGCGGGAAGGGCTGTTCCGGCGATTCGGAGGCCTGCGGTGTCTGATGTCCGGTGCCCCGGGCGGAGTCTGGAGCGGGTCGGTCAACGATCGCCGCATCGGTGGTGGACTCAGACGGTTCGTGAGCCGATGGTTCATCCTCAGCGGAGTCGGACGTTGTATCGATGATAGAGTCGGACTTGGAAGCATCCGTTGGTTCGGGCGCAGACTCATCGGACGTCGATTCGGCTGAGGGAGACTGCTCAATCTTGCCGGCATCAAATCTGGAGAGGCGGTCGATGAAGTCGTTTAGGTCCAGATTTTTCTTGGATTTTCCGGTCGATTTGGTCAACAGTCCGCGCATCAGATCGAGGCCCTCGAAGATCAGGTCGATGGGCTCGGTGTCGACGAGCTTTCCGCCGTCGATGGCTACGAGCAACAGGTTTTCGGTCTGGTGGGCGACGAGGTTGATGTCGGCGAAGCCCATCATCTTGGCTTCCCCTTTAAGGGTGTGAATCTCACGCATCAACTCGTCGACTCGCTCGGAGTCGTCGGGGCGTCGCTCCAGGGTGACGAGCAGAGAATTCATCTGCTCGATGCGCTCGAGTCCGACGGTGCGAAACTTCTCGATGAGGGCGCCCATACTCATGTGGACTCGGAATCCTCCTCATCGAGATCGGCCTGTATCTCGGTGCTTTCAATCTCGCGGGCGATGGCCTCGAATTCACCGGAGTTCTCCGAGGGGGACGTACGGCTGAGGCTTGCGATCTCGTCGAAGAGCTCATCGCGATCGGAATGTGTCGATGAGAATTGGACCGTTGGTGTGTCCAGATCACGGTCCGGCTCTCCGACGGGGGCGGTATCGGGATCATCACTTTCGGTATCGCTGTCGATGTCGAGGTTGTCTTCGGAAAGATGTGCCGGCGTGGCCTGGCGCGCTCTCATGGCGAATTGACGGGATTGGGTCAGTGTGGAACGCAGATCGGCGATCTGATCGGGGGAATTGTTCCGCGCATTGGTGTCCCGAGTCTTCGACGCAGAGGATGGGTTTTTAGAGGAGCTGGAATCGCCCGTTTGAGGTGCTTGAAAAGAGGGGATCGACGATGATGAACCGTCGGCGTTCGGTGCATTGACGACATCGAATTTATTGACCAGATTCTGAAGAGTATCGGCGGCGTTGGCCAGATCGCTGGCGGCGGTGGTGACCTGGCGGGTTCCGGCGACTCCCTGGTTGATGAGATGGGATAACTCCTCCATCGATTGGGTGACCTGTTCGGTGCCCGATTGCTGCTGCTGGGTGATCAATGAGATCTGCAGGGCCGTATCCGTGGTTTGCTCCGAAAGGTTGGAACCCTGCTCGGTGGCCATCACCGTCGCCAGGGAGGACTCCCGGATGTCGCTGACCAATTCCTTGATGTCGCCAACCGACTCTTTGATATTTTCAGCCAGTCGGCGCATCTCGGCGGCCACCAGGGTAAATCCCTTGCCCGCCTCGCCGGCGCGCATTCCCTCGAGGCTGGCGTTGAGAGCGAGCAGATCGGAGCGATCGGCGATGGATTGAATGACCTCCAGAATCTCGGCGATGCGGGCGGTGTGGGATTTGAGTTCGCCGATGCGATCGGCGACGGTGCGGTTGTTGGCCTGGGTTTTTTCGGCGGACTTAAAGACGGTCTGACTGTTGTCGGCGATCCTTTTGGCCGATTCCAACAAGGTCTCCATGGTTCGTTGAGTCTCTTCGACTCCGGAGGCCTGGTGGCTGGCGGCCAATTCCTGATCCTGGAGGACGATCAAGATCTCCTCGGATGCCGAGGAAATATGAAGCGCAGTCTGTACGATGCGCCGGACCAGATCGTTGAGGCTGGTCACCATCTGATTGAATGCCGTCGTCAGATCGCCGTCTCCATCGACATAGGTCGTCAGATCACCGTCGGCGATATCCTTGGCCCGTTCGGCGATGGTCCGAAGATTGCGGACCATCAGGGCAAAGGCATCACCGAGGTCGCCGGGGACTCGGTCGTCGAGAAGGGGGCTGTTGAGATCGTCGCGGGCGATGACTCGAGCCTGGATGGTGAGCCGTCGCATCTGATTGGTGAGCCGAGTAAAGCTGCGCTCCAGGTCGCCGTCGCTGCGCTTGAGCTCAATATCGGCATCACTCAACTGGCCGGACTCCATGACCTGTTGCTCCACTTCGACGACGCCGATATCGCCACCGGCCAACTTCTCGGCTTCTTCGGAAATTCTGTTGAGTCGGCTGATCATCTGGTTGGTGGAGCGTGCCAGCCGGCCGATTTCGTCTCTGCGCTGGCGTTCCTCGATGGATTCGTGATGCAGATCGCCGGCGGCGACGGACTCAATGACCCGCGTGACATCTTCCAGCGGAGCCAGCGAGCGCTGAGTGAAGATGATGGTGGCAATGCCGAGCAGCGCCATGCCGCCAGCGGCCAGTGGTTCGCCCATAATAAGCAGTCCCAATATGGCGAAGAGGGTTAGCAGGCCGATGGGAAGACCGATTTTAATCCACAGCAGCATATTCTGGCCTCAAAAAAGGGCGGCGGGAGGGTCAGAGCGTAGCAGTATTTCTGAGTATATCGAGGTCGAGTAGCCACACAACCTTTTGGTCCAGCCACGCACAGGCCGGTTGGAAGACTGGAGGCAAAAAACCAGCGATCAAGGGCGGGATAGCGAGGATATTGTCCCGGGTAAGTGTGGCGGAGCCGAGAATTTCACCGAGGATGACGACAAGGGGGGGGCCGCTGACGTCGAGAAGTCCCACACGTGGATTGGCGTTGAGCTGGTAGGGTTGCGACCGATGACCGTCGCGGGGCATCAGAAAAGGGCGGGGGTCGATCTGATTCATACCGCGGGCCTCATCTGCATTGAGAACACTGCTCACCAATTGTAGCTCTACGGCCAGCCGGTGGCCGCCGAGGCGAAATAAGAGGACGTCAACGGCGGGCGAAGTCATTGCACGGCGGCGTCGTCGAGGAGGGATTCGAGGTCGAGAAAAATACAAAGATCGTCATCCTGGCTGCGAGCTCCCCGGGCATAACGTCCGGTGGCATGCCGTAGATTATCGGGCACCGTCTCCGGATCGAGCAGTGATTCCGGCCATTCTTCGAGGCCGGTGACCTCGTCGACGCTCAGTCCCACGGTATAGTGAGCGGTCTCGACGATAAGGGTGCGCTTTGTCGATTGGGCGTCGTCCTCGCTGCTCCGGGATTGTCCGATGCCGGTCAGCGGAGCATCGTCGTCGATGTCGAGGAAGCTACGCAATGACAACAGTCCCACGACCTGACGGCGAACGACGGTAATCCCTTGAATATGGGCCGGGGCGCCGGGAAGCTGTGTGGCTTCACTGACACCGATGACCTCGCGGACCGCGTCGCCGGGAATGGCAAATAGATCGGTGCCCACCCGGAAGATGACCACCGGTCGGGTCTGCTCTTCTTCTTTTGTATCGGTCTCCTCTTCGTCCCACACGAAGGAGGATTTTGCGCCCAATTCCTCGACGAGATCGTCGAAGCCGTGGGAGGTGCCCGGTACGGATTCTTCATCGTCGGTCATTGAAGACCCTCGAGAAATGGGATGACAACAGGATATTGAGTTGCGCCCGTTGAGGAAAAATCAGGATAGCCGCAGAGGGACGTTCAAGCAAAGACCACGGTCTTATTTCCGTAGACAATGATGCGGTCTTCCAGGTGCCATTTGACGGCTCGGGCGAGGACATCGCGCTCGATGGAGCGGCCTCGTTCTTTCAGGTCCTGGACGCTCTGACGGTGGGTAACGCGAATGACGTCCTGGTCGATGATCGGACCGGCATCGAGTTTTTCGGTGACGTAGTGGGCCGTAGCTCCGATCAATTTCACCCCCCGTTCGGCGGCTTTTCGATAGGGTCCGGCGCCGACGAAGGCCGGCAAAAAGGAGTGGTGGATATTGATGATCTTGTCGGTGTATTGGTCGACGAAATCCTTGGTGAGAATCTGCATATAGCGGGCCAAGACGATGAGATCGGCTTGGCCGTCCAAAAGTTTCAGCATCCGTTGTTCGGCCTCTTCCTTTCGCCCCTTTTCCACCGGCACATGGTGGTAAGGGATATCGAATCGCTCCACGGCTTGTTGCATGTCGCGGTGGTTGCTGATGACCATCGAGACGTCGGTGGGCAGTTCGGCGCGGGACCAGCGCCACAACAACTCCATCAGGGCGTGGTCGTATTTGGAGACCAGGATGGCTGTTTTTTTGGCGTTCGCCGGATAGCTGATCTGCCACTGCATCTCATAGCGATTGGCGACGGCCCGCTCAAAGGAGCGCTCGAAGACCTCCGGGGGCAGATCGGCGTGGGGGAGTTGAAATTCGAGGCGCATAAAGAAGACGCCCCCAGTGGGGTCTGTGGAGTGCTGATCGAGGGCCGTGATATTGGCCCCGTGATTGTACAAAAAATTGGAGACTGTGGCGACGATGCCCGGTTTGTCCGGACAGGTCACCAGCAGTCGTGCCGTGGTTTCCAGCGGTGTTTCGGGAGAGTCGAGGGGAGTGGTCATGGGAAGCACTGCGTTGGGGCAATCGAAAAACTCCGAGATGTTCTCAGCAGCATAATGGTTGATCGGAAGGTCGCAACTTCCTCGGGGATATGAGTCGGTAAGGGTCTGTCCGCTAGAAACGGAGTCCAATTCCGACCACCGTATCCCAGCCCCCCTGGTTCACTTCGCCGGTGGCCTCCAGAATTTGCTCTTCGTCGTCGTCGCCGTATTGCACGGTCACTCGCGTCGTGCCGGCCTCCAACAGGTGGCGAAATTCGCCGTATAAGAAGAACCCGTCGTATCCGGAGAGCGTATGGCGCAACCCGGCAAAAGGACCGAATAGGGCTGTGACCTGGCTGACTTGAAAGCGATCACCGGCCTCGTTTTCCAGACTGTATCGATAATAACCCGGCCCGCCCATCAGTCCTCCATATAAGTCGAGGCGATCGGCGTCGAGTCCGTCTGCGAGCGTATTGAGGTGAAGTGCGACCCGGGCCAGAGGGATGGTGTACCACCCACGGACGCGGTAGTCGGAGGCGACATCGATGAGCAAGCATACCACGCATACCCCGGCGTTGACCGAAGCACCGACACTGAGCGTGGCCGCGTCGCCGCCGATGACGCCCAGATCAAAACCCGGTTCGGCGTACAAAAAGGACATCCCGCGAAAACCGGCACCCAGTGTCATATCAAAGGTTCCCGGGGTATAGGGCGGTACGAAGCCCTCCGGCTGTTCGACCGTAGACACCCCGGGTCCTGGCTCAGTAGAAGTGGCAGAATCGGCCATCAGCGGCTGAGCAACGGCGAGGAGCACAGTGGCGACGACAACGATAAAGAGTCCGGTTCGCATAGGTGTAGCTCCTGGGCCTGATGAATCTCGGTGTATGTGGTCAGCGAGCCAGATAAGCTCATTGTCGATGGTCGGTGATATCGATCGGAAAGCCAAGAAAGACAATGCCCGGATGGATCATCGATTCTCGGCTCAATGCCCAGAATCGGTCCACCCGGGTAGGGTCGGACACTCCATCCATAATCTCGCACGGTGCTAGCAGCGTGCGAAGATGGAGCAGCCCATATACTCACTGCATTCGACCAGTAGGTCAGTCCGTAAATTCAATGACCTCTGCCGTCACGTAGACCGTGGTGGTGTCATAGATGATATAGGAGCTCAATTCACGGTCGATGGTGACGTTGATAACGGCTCGTGAGCCCTGGCCGAGATTGGCCTGGTCAATCATGTCACGCTTTGCGCGCCCGGCCAGGTCGAAGGAACTAAGGCCGATACCTATGAAGCGACTTGCCGAGGCTTCACCGGTTACGGTGTCGACGACGGTATAATTGGCCTGACTCAAGTCGACCTGGGTCATGATCCCATGACCGATATGTCCCGAGGATACGCTGCAGCCCGAAAAGAGAAGGCCGAAGGCGGCGAGTGCGAGGATAACAAAACCAACTTTCATATTTTTCATAGAATTTCTCCCAAAATACGCATTTAGAACGAGGAAACTCTCTTTTATCGGGGGCGAATCGGCAATAAAAATCAAAATTCCCGCCGATTGCCTTGAAAAAGAGAGGACAGGCATCTGGGTCTATAGGTGAATAAGCTCCTTGTCAACCAGGGGGAACCATCGATGTCGGCCAGGGGAGCCTACGAAAAAAGGGCATCTGGCGACAGTATTGTAATTGGGGTCTGTTCCGCCACTATGGTAGCAAGAAATTGGCCCTTGAAAGGGGGCGAAATAAGTGGACGCAAGCGCGCTCTGTGACCATCGCATATTAGGAGATAGAAGATGTCGATCATCGGTGGAATTATTCGAGCCATGCTGGAGACGTCGAGTCTCAACGACGTTCATTCATGGGCGGTTTCTTCGGTTCGGGGTGTCCGCGGTCTGATCGTTATGCCCCACAATCAGAAAACTCCTCCGCGGCCCGAAGAGCCCCTTGAGTTATATGAATTCGAGGCCTGTCCCTATTGTCGAAAGGTGCGGGAGACGATGACCGAACTCGATCTGTGCTACGTGAGCCGTGTCTGTGCAAAGGGAGCACGAAAGAATCGGCAAATTGTGGAGAAAAGGGGTGGAAAGAGACAATTCCCGTATCTGGTCGATCCCAATACGGACACCGAGATGTATGAATCGGAAGAGATCATTACCTATCTCGCAGAGGTCTACGGTAAGGGTCGCAATGTGTTGGGACGAGTGGTGGCGCCGGCGAACACGGCGGGAGCCGCCGTGGCGTCTTTGATTCGCCCCCGGGGGCGCCGGGTTCGCCGCACGTTTGAAAATCGCGAATCACCGGATGAGGACTTGATTTTGTATAATATCGAGGCCTCGCCGTATTGCCGAAAGGTGCGGGAGAGGCTCAATGAACTCAATTTGGACCACGTGGTAAAAAATGTCGGCAAAAAAAGCGCCCGGCGCCCCCGCCTGGTAGAGCGCGGTGGGACGATGATGGTGCCTTTTTTGATCGATCCCAACACCGGCGAGCAGATGTACGAGTCCGACGATATTATCGCTTATCTGGAGAGTACCTACGGGGCGTAGTGACAAGGCGTGGATTAACCAACTTGCTCAACTCGTCAAGGGTGGCTAGCCTGCATGGCTCCGAATTGCGTGTGCATGCATGTTCTTACAAATAAGACACCTATCATGAATCGATGGAAGGTAGTCGGTATCTTATTTGCTCTTTCTCTGTTCGTTGCCAGCGGTTGCGACTCCGATAAGGAGCCGCCCAATGGCGATGACAGTTTTGAAGATGCCGAAGCTGTCTCCAACCCGGCGAGCAGAGGTTGTGGAGCAAAACCAGGGAGGTCTGCTCGACGGAGCCCTGCCCTGGTCGTTTCGTTGAGAAACCGGCTCGAACACGTCGAAGAGCACCTTCTTAACCCGCGAGAGTATCATGAGTGAATTCAGCGAGAGCATCTACATTCGTTCCGACAAGCGGCCCGCTGGGGTAAAATGGCTGCGCGACAATGAGCTGGCCGGATTTGTGCTGGAGCCCCGCGCCGGGTGGGTGCAGGTGTTTCCGGATTGGGGTGGAATCAGCGACGATGCTCAAAAGGCGCAGGCGATGCAAAAATCGCAG
>SKPJ01000056.1 GCA_007119595.1 Myxococcales bacterium | reverse complement strand
GTAGCAGAGGATACGGGCGTAGCAGAGGATACGGGCGTAGCAGAGGATACGGGCGGAGCAGAGGATACGGGAGGGCCTGCCGAGCCAGACTGTGAATATCCACCACAGAGTTCACTCGCTGCACCGCCGAGTTCAGCGAGTTGGCGGTTTGGTGGCGGAACGGGTTATCCCAACGGAATCGAGGCCGATCCGGATTGCATGGACGTCGTCGAGACAGCCGGTGAGCTCATCGATGCTCTGAACAACGCATCCAGCGGCGATGTCGTCTACGTCGATGACGAGGCTCATATCGACCTTACGGGAAATGGCAACCACTGCATCCCGGAGGGCGTCTGGCTGGTGAGCGGTCGAGGCGTCAACGGCTCCGCCGGCGGAGTCATCAGTGCCGATGACTCATTGCGACCGATGTTGAGAGTCTGCGGTGACAATGTGCGCATCGCGGGACTGCGAATCATCGGAAACGATCCCGATGAATGTCCGCCGGAGTGGCCCGACGATTGTCCACAGCAGGACAATACCGGTGGCGTCAACTGCCGTGATTGCACTTCGCCGTCCATCGCCATCCGCAGCGACGGCAATGACCATCTGGAACTCGACAACAACGAATTGGCAGGTTGGGCCCACGCAGCGCTCTACATCACCGATGGTGTCGACCTCCACGTTCACCACAACTACATCCATCACACCTGGCGACAGGGTTTGGGCTACGGCGTGGTCTTGATGCGCGGTGGTTCCGATATCGTGGAGACCGTCGTGGAGTGGAATCGATTCAATCACAACCGGCACGCTATCGCCGGCAGCGGTGAGCCCGGTCAGAGCTATATCGCCCGCCACAATTTCGTTGATTATCACGCCAATGGTCATGTCTTCGATATGCACGGATATGACGAGAATACTGGTGTCGGAAGCGATATCGCCGGCACGGATATTCGCATTCACGACAACACGGTATTGGTCGACGACTATTACACCAAAGTCATCCGCGGAGTTCCCGAGGAGGGCTCCTGGCTGTACGATAATTGCCTGGCCCGTACGAGCGCGAGCACGGCGGCGCAACAGAGTAATTTTACGGGCAATTTTTACGTCGATCAGGATCCATCGGGCAACGCGGCGCCCAACGAATACGGTCAGGGAGCCGATGATTGCGAGCGGGAGCGCTGGTGCTATGCGCCGGGCGGTACGGGAGGGTGGACTTACGGTGCGATCTCCGGGGCGTCGGTGGACTCGCTGGCGCTCGGCGATTTCAACGGCGATGGTCACGCCGACGTGCTCAGCACCACCGGTTCACAGTGGCGCGTGGTCTACGGTGCGTCGGGAAGCTGGGAGACCCTCAATACCTCGTCGAATACCCTCGATTCCCTGATTCTCGGCGATTTCGATGGCAACGGAAAGACCGACATTTTTCGCGCGACCGGTTCGCAGTGGCGAGTCTCATGGGGAGGCGCATCGAGCTGGGATACCATACGCAGCACGTCGGAGACCCTCGACGAGTTGGGATTTGGTGATTTCAACGGGGACGGCAAAACCGACGTGTTCAAGTCCGCAGGTGGGCAGTGGCTCGTTTCGTGGGGCGGAACGACGGACTGGGAGGTGCTCAATACGTCCAGTATAGGAGTCGACGAACTCGCCTTTGGCGATTTCAATGCTGACGGAGTGACCGACGTGTTCCGGGCCACCGATTCCCAGTGGCGCGTATCGTGGGGAGGAGCTTCCTCGTGGGAAACGATCAACTACTCAGGAATTGGGCTTGCCGGGCTTCATTTTGGCGATTTCAACGGCGACGGCACAACCGATGTGCTGCGCCCCCGTGGCAATGAATGGCTCGTCTCCTGGGCGGGCTCGACGCCATGGCAGCTATTGCGTGTGTCGTCGCTCGGTTCCGCGGACATCCTCCTCGGCGATATCACCGGTGATGGCGTGACCGATGTCTTCACCTCGGGGTGTCACTGAGTATAGAGATGTCTGGACGCTGCTATCTGAGCACAGAATGTCGCGGGTGAAAAACCGATGATCCGCCGCGGATCTGCGGCGAAAGATTATCGGTTGTATCGCATTGTCACATATGCTCTAGTAAGTCCTGTTTAGTCACAGGTTTTGAATTTGTTAGCTGCGCAATCGTTGTACAGTCTAGCAGAAAAAGCACGATTGGATATGTCCTGTTAAGGAGGTAATGACCCATGGATTCACTTTACAAATCGTTAACGAAGGCGGCCTGGATCGTCCTCATGGTTGCGGTCGTGATGGCCACGGCCTGCGACGAGGGCGAGATCGAGGAAGCGCTGGAATTTATGAATATCACCGGCCAGGTCACAGACCAGCGCGGTGATCCCGTAGAAGGTGCGGAGGTCTCACTGTATCTGTTGTCGGAGAATCTGGATACGACGCAGAGCGTTCAGATGGACGCCGGAGAATCTCCCATTGCGCTGCTGGACCGGGCCGCGTTGTTGGGGCGTTCTGCCGCCGAGACGGTGACGACCGACGCCGATGGAAATTACGAGTTTACGGAGCAACGACCGGATTATTACATCGTCACCGGAGACCGAGACCAATATAGCGTCGCGGTCCTCGGGATGGATGATGACGGCACGCTCAACGAAGCCAGTGCCGTCGCCCCGGCCGATTTGAACAATCCCACCCATATCACGGGTCAGAATATGGTGCTCGCCGGGGGCCCGATCCAGGAGGATGAGGCTCAAGAACCGGAGCCGCAGCCCGAACCTGCGGAGCCGGAGTGCACGGAGAACGAGGAATGTGAGGATCAGCCAGCGGTATGTGAAGAGGGAAGCTGCGTAGCCGTGGCGTGCCATACCGACGACGATTGTACCGAAGGTGGTGAAGACACACCCTTCGGCAACTGCGTCGACGATGAGGGCACACCGCGCTGTCAATACGTAACCTGTAAAGACAGCGACGACTGCACCGACGGCAACCACGGTGAATGTCTCGATAATTCCTGTCTGTACACTGAGTGCTTCCCCGATTCTGAAGACGAAGATTGCCCGTCCACCGACGCCGAAGTCGGCATTTGTGACGCCGACACCTTCCGCTGCGTGTACGAAGAGTGCTTCGCCGATGCCGACTGCGAAGATGAAAATGAGGTTTGCCTGCGCAATGAATGTCGTGATGAAGACGCCTGCGACATGCCGGAGGATTGCACTGAGGACGCTGCATTTTCGGACTGTGTAGAAAACCGCTGTGAGTACTGGGATTGCGAAGAAGATGAAGATTGCGACGGAGTCGCCATCTGCATCGGAAGTACCGGATCCTGTCAAGACGTGGAGTGCACCGACGCCGAAGAGCATTGCACCGAGGGCAATCACCCCGAGTGCTTTGACAATGAATGCTCCTACACCGAGTGCATCGCCGAGGCCGATGAGGTCCCCGCCGAGGATTGCGAGGTCGTAGATGAGAAAATCGGCTTTTGCTTTGATCACTCCTGCACCTATGTGGATTGCTTCGAGAACGACGACTGCGAAGACGCAAATTGCATTCACAACGAATGTGTCGCCGCCACCCCGGCAAACGTGGTGGAGGAGCCCGACGATCCCGGCCAATGGGAATCCTTTAGAATCACCACCGCCGATGGTGATCTGATCGCCGATGCTTCCGATGGAATGGTGGAAGTGGCCGATGCCGATGTGCCGGACGTAGGCTTTGTGCAGATCGAAGGTGAGTACTCCGATCCGAGTGCGCAAGAGGCCGTGTTGCGGGTTCAAATCGGTGTTCCCGGATGTGACAACCAGGATCCCTATCTTCGCGAAGTGCCCGTACGGCTGACCGGAGGTCGGATCAAGAGTGAAGACGGTGACTTCCACAAATATGTAAATACCGGTGGATTCATGGGCTTTCAGCTCGACAATCCCGAGGGAGCCGATCCGTCCTACTCGATTCGATTGGGTGATATGGACTGCGAAACATCCCTACCGAACCACGAGCTCACGCTGGTGCTGACCTGGGATTCCCCCACAGGTGATATGGACCTGCACGTCTGGGATGACGGAAATGGCCACGCCTATTGGGCAAACCAGGAAGAGGACTTCGGATGGCTCGATGTGGACATCCGACATGGATACGGACCGGAGACGTTCCGTTCCACCAACGCACCCGGTGAAGGTGGCTATTACGATGTACGGCTGCACCACTGGGCCGGACCGCCGAATATGCCCTGTACCGTGCAGGCGATTTACGTCGATGACGATGGCCGGGTTCACACCGAAGTCTACGAGGTCACCCTCGGAGGGCCCGGTGATTGGGTCGACATCGCCACCTTCGACTTCCGATAAGTGTGGTAATGGGCGGGTCTTAGGCCCGCTTTGCCAAGTTTGACCGGCGGATCCCGGAGAAGTCGCCTTACGGCGGCGTCTCCGGGATTCGTTGTTTCTTGCAGGAGCTGGCCTTCCCCGAAAAAGACCAGTCCCGCATCAGTGGTGCGATATCGCTGAAGAATTGGGGAGATAGATTTTGGAACTGGTAGCCGCGCTTATATTTTATTCTGGAATGCAGTTTCAGCGATTGGTGGGAGAAGTCTACGGATGAAGCGACGCATAGTCATCGGCGTGGTGGCCGTCTTGGCCATCGGTGTTGTCTCGATCGTGGTGGTGCAGTGGTTGGTACCGACGGCGGTGGAGATGGCAGAGGTCGAGGAGCGCGAGATCGTGGAGACTCTGGTCACCACCGGCTTTATCGAGCCAGCGTCGCGGACGATGCTGGCAGCGGAGGTCCCGGCGCAGGTGGAGGCCGTCACCATCGAGCAAGGAGATGCAATCGAGGAGGGGGAAGCGCTGGTATTGCTCGACGATACGGAGGGTCGGTTGGCCCTGGAGCAAGCGGAAGCTGCGGTTCGGGAGGCCAGGGCCCGGCTCAGTGCCGTCGTCGATCAGGGAGCACCGACCGCTCTGGAGGATGTGGAGCAGGCATCGCTGGCGCTGGAAGCCGCCGAAGAGGAGTACGAGCGGGCTCTGCAGCTCTTTGAAGCCGGGATCATCACCCGCGCCGAAGTCGATGAGCGGCGGCGCGAGGTCCGACGGGCTCGCTCTCAATTGGAGCGGGCCCAGACCGTGTATCGAGAGACCGGAGTCGATGGAAGTGCGTACGACGAGGCGGCGGCGATGTTGGAACGAGCCGACGCGGAGCGGGAGTTGGCGCGGTTTCGACTCGAGCGCTACACCCTGCGTGCACCGGCGGACGCCACGGTGCTCAATGTAGAAGTAGAGACGGGGGCAGTCGTACAGGCCGGAGAACCTATTGTTGTCATCGCCGAGGGACCGATCGACATCCGGGTGACGCCGGACGAACGGGAATTGCGTGCACTCCAACCGGGGCAGCAGGCCCTGGTCGTCGCCGACGCCTATCCCGAACAGCGCTTTCGAGCCACGGTTCGCAAAATCGCACCCGCAGTCGATCCGGAGCGGGCGACGATCACCGTTTATTTGCGCGTCGAAGATCCTCCCGGTTTTTTGCGGGCCGATATGACGGTGATCGCCGATATCGAGGTGGGAAGGCGCGACGAGGGGCTCGTCATTCCACGGGTCAGCGTGCGGGACATGACCAGGGATCGGGCCTGGGTGCTTCAAATCGAGGAGGGGCGGGCGCGCCGCGTCGAGGTCGATGTGGGGTTGGTCGACGATCGCTACGTCGAGATCACTGCTGGCCTCCAAAAGGGCGACAAAGTGGTGGCGGCCACGGACGTACAACCAGGCGATCGCATCCGCAGCGGGCCCGACTATGTGGTCCCACAACCAGATGAAGAGCCGCCGCGCCCCTTCGAGCCCGGATCGGTCATTGCTCATGCATATCAGGGGACACCGTGAAGCCCATTGAATTCTTCTTGGCCTTTCGGTTTCTGAAGGAGGGACATAGCCAGACCCTTCTCATCTTTTCCGGCGCCACGGCAGGCGTGGCGGTGATCGTCTTTCTCACCTCGCTCATCGTCGGGTTACAGGAGTCGCTGGTGGAGCAGATCACGGGGCTGCAACCGGATGTCATCGTCGAGCCGGAAGACGACGGCGATACGCAGCCGCTGTATTCGGCTCAGTCCGGGGAGCAGGTCTTTCGCCGAACCGAGCCCAGACCGGGCCGCATCGACGAGATCGATCAATGGCGTCCCGTGGTCGAAACCGTCGGCGAAGATCCGGAGGTGGTGGCGGTGACTCCCGTGGCCTTTGGTCCGGGCTCCGTGGTGCGGGGGCAGATGTTGCAGCCCATCGAGGTGCGCGGAGTCGATCCCGTCACCTACACGGAGATCGTCGATATTGAGGATCGCTTGTTGCGCGGCGAGATGCGCTTCGATGATCTGGGTACCGTAATTGGATACGAACTGGCTGAGGAGTTGGACGTCGACCTCGGCGACCGGATTCGGTTTGTCGTCGCCGATGCCGACAGCCGCACGTTTACCATTCGGGGTATCTTTGATGCCGGAGCCAGTGCGGCCAATCAGACCTGGGCCTATGTCTCGCTGCGCGAGGGGCAATCAATGCTCGACCTCGGCGACGGTGTCACCGCAGTGCAGGCCACGGTCATCGATCTCTTCGACGCCGACGATGTCGCAGAAAGGCTGCAGGTGATGACCGAACACGACGTCTCGAGTTGGCAGGACGTCAATCAGGATCTGCTCAGAGCGCTTCGCACCCAGAGTGCGTCGACGATACTCATCGCGGTCTTCGTCTCGATTTCGGTGGCCCTCGGTATTGCCAGTGTTCTCGTCGTAACGGTGGTCCAAAGACGGGGGCAGATCGGTGTGTTGCGCGCTATGGGGGCACCGATGGGAACGATCCAACGGATCTTTTTGATCCAGGGTGCCACAGTGGGCCTGGTGGGCTCGATCTTTGGCTCCCTGTTGGGTACCGGATTGGCGCTGGGGTTCAATGACTTCGTTCGCGACGAGCAAGGAGAGGTGATCTTTCCCATCGAGCCATCGCCGACGATCTTTGTCCTGGCCTGTCTACTGGCAACTCTGACCGGGTTGCTGGCTGCCGTTGCACCGGCACGTAGGGCCGCCAAATTGGACCCGGCCGACGCTATCACCCATTCCTGAGGCGGAGGTGGACCGATGACGAATCCGATCATCGAGCTCGACGAGATCCGGCGCAACTACGGCGAGGTCGTGGTGACCCATGTGCTAAAGGGCATCAATCTGCGCATTGAACACGGAGAGTTTACGTCACTTGTTGGCCCGTCGGGGTCCGGCAAGAGCACGATGCTCAACATCATGGGCCTTCTCGACCGTCCCACCTCGGGTCGGGTGATCATCAACGGTTGTGCCACCGGTGATCTTGACGACCACGCCATTACCCGTCTTCGGGGTCGCACGCTGGGGTTTGTCTTCCAGTTTCATCACCTGCTGACGGGCTTTTCGGCCTTGGAAAATGTCATGATGCCCGCCGCCGTCGATCGGGGTACATTTACATCTTCGATGCGAGAGCGCGCCGAGCGATTGCTCAGTGATGTGGAGTTATTGGAACATGAGGAAAAAAATGTGCGACATCTGTCGGGTGGCCAGCAACAGAGGGTGGCCATCGCTCGGGCATTGACGAATGAGCCCGATCTGGTCCTGGCCGACGAGCCCACCGGGAATCTGGATACCAAGACGGCGGACCGGGTCATGGATTTGATGCGACGGATAAATAAGGAAACGGGTACTGCCTTTCTCATCGTCACCCACGAGGAAGCCCGCGCCGAGCGCTGTGAACGGTTTATTCGCCTCGTCGATGGTCAGATCGTCGAAGATCGGGCCGGTGCCGATGCTGACTCATAAATAGTTCCTATCCGGGAAGTCACCGGCTCCGGGTTCCGGGAAGTCACCGGCCCCGGGTTCCGGGAAGTCACCGGCCCCGGGTTCCGGGAAGTCACCGGCCCCGGGTTCCGGGAAGTCACCGGCTCCGGGCTCCGGGAAGTCACCGGCTCCGGGCTCCGGGAAGTCACCGGCTCCGGGCCCCGGGAAGTCACCGGCTCCGGGTTCCGGGAAGTCACCGGCTCCGGGTATTGACCGGAAATGTATGGCTTGGCTGTGCTCGGTGGAATCGATTCACGGATCGATTTCTTCCACCTCAAGGCGGCGTAGATGGCGGTCGAAGACGTGCATGATGAAGTGATGGACGCGGGCCTGGGTTGCCCGGTAGAGAAGCCAGGGAATGCGAGGATGGAAATCGTGGATTGCCGCCAGTGCCTGCGAGCCGTCGAGGACGCAGCGAAATTCCAGCCGTCCAAATTTGAAATGGCGTGCAAGTACTCCGCTTCGGATCCAGAATAATTGCCGGTCTCCCTGGCTCGCTTGCTCGTCGTGCTCAAGCACCAGCAGCGGCCTGGGGATGAGGTGCATTCACAGGTGAAGCTCACCACCTTTAATACAACGC
>SKPJ01000057.1 GCA_007119595.1 Myxococcales bacterium | reverse complement strand
AATCGTTATCGCTGGAGGACAAAAGCACTTGAGTGGTCGGCTGCTTCGGATTGGTCATATCGGCTTTTTCGAGGCCTCGGATATACGGATCGTCCTCGGGGCGCTGGAGGCGGTGCTGTGCGATGAGGGAATCGTGGTTGCACCGGGGGCGGGAATGGCTGCCGCACAAGAGATTTTCTTATCGCGATGATGTGGAAATGATTCGACTCGGATTCGGAGACAGTCGTGGCCGATGCCAAAAAAGAAGACGAACGCCCCAAAGAACGCGATGATGCCGGAGGGGAAGGTGGCGATGAAGGTGATACCACGGATAGCCACCTGTATGAGGACTGGGATGATCTCGCCACGGACCCCGAGGAAATGTCGAGAGTGGGACGGGCCATTGAAGGACTTCTTCCAGATATCGTAAAGCGAGGGGTTGGAGGTTTGGTCAGCGAGGACGGGATCCGTTCGCTCGTCAAAGACCGCGAATTGCCGCGTGAGGCGGTGGGGTTTATTCTGGGCCAAGTCGATGCGACGAAGCGCGAGGTGCTTCGGATCGTCTCCAAGGAAGTGCGACTTTTTCTGCAGAATGTAGACCTCGGCGGGGAGTTGACCAAGATCTTGACCAGTGTCAGCTTTGAGATACGCACCGAGGTTCGCTTTATTCCCAATGATTCGAATCTCAAGCCCAATATTCGAAACCGGGTCAGCGTACGGGGAAAGGATGGCGACGAGCAGATGCTATCCGAAGAGGAATCCGGAGATTTTGATGATGAGCAGAGCCGTGGCAGCGCCTCTGGCCAGAGTGAAGTCGATTCTGGAGAGCAAGAAGAAGGCGCGGAAAAGTCCGGTGACTCCCAGGGGGGGAAACGACGGCGATGGAGTCTTCGCCGCCGTGGCGCGGAGAATAATGACGACGACGAGGAGTCCGGAAAGGACGAAACGCCCCCGGCGTAAATCCTGTCCCCCAATCTCCATCATCTCGCCCGTGAGGCGTTCGGGATAAATGGCGTTCGGGGGTGGCTTACTCTTGTCGAGAAAAGGTCATCGATTTTATGTGGGGGGCCGGGTCGATGGGGCGATTCAGGTCCCGAGTCGGAACATGAGAGATGGCGCGGATAACGTCCAGCGACCGGCATTGACCAAAGACGGTGTGATGATCGTCGAGGTGGGGCACGGGCTTTTCGAGGATCAGAAATTGACTGCCACCTGAATCGGGCTCGCCTTGATTTCCCATCGTCAAAATCCCTTCGCTGTCATGGCGCAAGGACTGCGAGAATTCGTCGGGTATCGTATACCCCGGCCCCCCGTGGCCATGTCCGCTGCGATCGCCGGTTTGGATGAAGAAATTGGGGATGACGCGATGGAATTCCACCCCATCGTAAAATGGCGTACCGGAGACAAGATCACCGGACCGGGGATCGACGAAGGCTTTTAATCCTCGGGCGAGACCAACAAAATTGGCGACCGTAATAGGGGCTTCGTCGGCGAAGAGTTCGCACTCAATCACTCCCTCAGTGGTTTCGATGCCAACCATCAAGGGGCCCTGGCCGTCGATGTCGTCGATATAGCGCTGTAGTGCCGTTGGCTCCGGAGGTTTGTCTGCGGTCGCCTCGGGATCGGGATCGAGAGGGGGGGCCACGTCCTCGGAGGTGGCCTGGGCACCCGATTCGATTGGCGGATGGTCGTCGGAGCCGGCCGTGCGATCTTCGCCTCGTTGACGCGAATCACAGCTAAAGACAGCGAAGGAAATCAGGACGCAAAAAAGGTAAAGGGCGGAGGGCTGAGTGCGTAGGAGGATCATGAGGCAGACTTACTCAAGAGGACTGCAGACGACGGTGATCCGGTCGAGGACGCGGCCTGCATTGCCCTCTATACCGGTGACCACTTGTCCCTGCGGGCAGCGGATATCGAAGGGCGAACCGCCGGTACCGCCGGCGCTTTCGTCCATGACCTGTTGTCTGCGACCAACGCTGGGGCCGGTGACCGCCTGATGTGCATTGGGGTCTGCAATATGTTCGCCGAGGCGTTGGAGAGCCAGATTGGCCATATCCTCGATCTCTTCGGCCGTCATGCCATCGAGGGCCCTCGCATTTTCCGCGATGCGAGCACGTTCGGCTTCCGTGGCTCGTTCGGCAACATCGGCATGGGAGACGCGTTCACCGCTGACTTCCTCGGTGTCACTTTCATCGCCGTGGGGACGGTCCACCGTGATTCGATCGCGGAGGATCTCCGCTTCGCCGTCGAGTTCAATGCCAATCCACCGTTCTCCGTGCAGAAGATGCTCACGCAGCTTGGTGCGGTACCCCAACGGGATCTGGTATCGCCCATCGACGACCGAGACGAAGTGTTGCTCACTCCAAATAGGATCGGCGGACATGCTTCCGCGATATAAATTGAAGGTAAGGGGAAAGACACCACTGACGGGATCACCGCCGTCGGTCTGGAGCGTGCCGCGATAGATGACGACCACATTGTCCGCCGCCGGCATCTCCAGGACCTCCTGGCCTTCGCCATCGGAGCGCTCCTCGGCAAATGCACCGGGACTACTGGTATACATCGTCCCTAGTGCGACGAGAAACGTCGCCGAGAAGAGTGTCAACGTCAGTGGCAGTCGTTCACAGTGAATCAAGGGGATTGGCTTCCAATTTGATGTTAAAAATAAGGGTCATATCGGTCTTTCCCGACGGGGGAAAGGGCTGTCCTTCCTTGACCGTCGGTGTCGCAGCCGGGATCGCGGCAAATTGCAGGCCCTGGAACAATTCGGAAGATGGTTCGCTGGCATCTTCACGAACCGGTGCATTGCCCGAGGCGGTCTCCAGTGCGGGGATGGAATCAATGGTCGTCAGGTGGACGGTGCCATCGTCGTCGGCTTTTCGGCTTCCCGTGGGACCGACGTGAATGGCGAGATCCGGGACGTCGAAGGTCAAGGTGTTATCATCGGTTTCATAATCGATACTCGTCACTTCAATTGAGCGCATCCGCTCGGTTAGAGACCGGGGATCCTTGACTTGTACTTCGCCTTCCTCCGCAGCCCGCTCCAGGGCTTCGATGATATCGACGTCGACTCCAAATTCGATATCCAATAACTCCCGTTCTTCATTGGCCTCAGCGGGAGTTGCACTGCAGTCGATGTCTGGCGGGCAGACCTGATCGGCATCGATGCTGAATCTTACGGGGAATGAGTCTTCATAGGTCACTGTCGCTATATCACTATCGAGAAAGCCACAGGCCAGCGCGAAGATACCGAGAATGACGAGGAGAGCTACTATAGAGCGTTTCATGGATGAAAATCCTACTGAAGTAGACCTGTGGATAAACACTAGTGGGTCAAGTTGGTTGCCAGCCTAGAAATAGCAAATGAAGAGGTGCGTAACAACTACTTCGCCGTAGGGTATCTGCAATTGGCCTTTGGGCGGCGTCTGCGTTATACTCCCCTGTCACATCAGAGACAAATTTAAGCTACTAGATGACATAAACTGAGGAAGATGGATGAGCGACGGGGTTAATACGATGACGAGTGCGGTCATCTCCCAACTCACGGGGACGAGCTTTGGTAATGTGGTTCGCGTGCAGGGAGTCTCGACGGACCAAATTCGGCATCAGTGGAGCGAACTGTCCACGGAAATCGTGTCGGCGAAGAGAAAGCCGATCTTAGTGGACGGAAGTCGTGACGAAGGCGGTCGCGGGGGACTCTACGAGGTATTGTCGAGATGGGTTGAGGAGCAATGTCAGGATTTCGATGACCGTGGATCCGCGATGCGGTTATTCGATTATCTGACGATGGCTATGGATATGGGTTCGCAGTCCGTGCGGGCATCGGAACGGGCAGAGTTGATCGTCGATGCTGTGGTCCGGTTGGTGGAAGAGTTGGTATCGGACGAGCCAGCTGTGATGGTGGTCGTGGAACCGACTCTGATGTCGGAGGTCGAGCGTAAGGCGTTGATATCGTTGATGCGACATTTTCTGGCCGATCCGCTCGCCGATGTCGATCCCTGTACGACGCAAGCCCCGGATCTGGGGTTTGTGTGGACTGGTCGGCCGGAGCCTCCGGCATCGTTGGCGACCCAGGTGGTGAGGATCGCCGATCGAGGGGAAGGGGAGATCCGACGTTTTCTCAATGAAGACCGTGTCGTAGAGCGCTTATTAGATACCACCGAAGGAGATCGACGGTGTCTGGAAGCCTTATTCGACGCCCTCCCGGATACGGTGACCAATCTCTGGGTGCGGCGGATCGAGGAGCTGACACCATTTCAGCGACAAGTGGCGCAATTTTTGGCGATCTCCGACGTGGCACTCGACGTTAGTTTCTTGGACCGTCTGGTTGATGGACCGGTCGTGCCTGCGGTCCGTATGCTATATGACGCAGGGATTGCGGTCCGTCAGATGGATGGTGGCGCCGTCCAGACCGAATTGGCAAATTCGGAGATATCGGAGGCCATCGGCCAACAGATCAGTACCGAGACGCGTCGTCAATTACATCTGATATTGGCCAGGACGGCCATGGAGACGGGGCGTGAAGATGGGGCGTTTATCGCCCGTCACGGACTGGCGGCGGGAGACGAACAATTGGGACTTCGATTTGGGTTGCCCGCCGTCCGCAGCTTGCTGCGCCGGGGCCAGTGGGATGCCGCCGACGCTTTGTTGACGCCGCTGCGGGAGATAACGACAGCGGGAGAGTCGGAGCAACGGGAGATCTTGGAACTCAGTCTTCGATTGGCGGAGGCCCGAAGTTCGTGGAGAGAGGCCCTCTCCGTCGCTCAGCGTTTGGGAGAGTTGGAATGTGATTCGCTCAGCCGCGGCCGGTTGGAGCGCAGAATGGCTCATCATCTGGTGAAGATCGGCCATCGCGACTCCGCAGAAAAGCGCTTCCATAAAGCATTAAAATTGTTGGGAGACGATGGTCCGGAAGCGGAATATGCCAGGGTTTGTCTCGGGCTTGCAGAACTTGCCTATCACCGGGGCGAACACGAGACAGCGCGCAAGCGTGCGCATCAAGCGAAGAAACGACTTGCGGGGGCTCCGAACAATGTCGCCGCAGAGGAGTTGTTTCTCGATATTCGAAGCCTGTTGGGCAAAGTCTCGCTATTTCGGGGAGAATTGGAGGATGCGCGTAAGAAGTTTGAGAAGAACGCCGCAGAGGCTCGTCGACAGGGCCGACGCGGCCGAGAGTCGCGCGCAGAAGGCAACCTCGGCATTATCGCCATTCAGCAGCGGCGCTACGAAGATGCGGTTCGGCGCTTGGAGACCGCGCTTGAGAAGGCGGAGGTGCCCGGTGGTGCTCCGAGGTTGAAGGTCTGGCTGAATCTGGGAATCGTCTATCAGCGGCGTGGCGCGTTTGCGACGGCCATGGAGCAATACCGCAGAGCGTTGCGGGAGGCGATCCGTTGTGGTGACGATACAGGATATCAATTGGCGTCCCATAATCTGGCAACGCTTTACCAGGATATGGGTGCTTTCGACGCTGCACGGCAGTTGGTGAGTCAGTTGCGCAACGAATCGGGAGCTCGAAGGGAAGGGGAAAATACCGACTCATCACCGGGATTTACCGGGCGATGGGCGAGCATGGTCGAGGCCCAGATTCTACTCCGGCAAGGAGATCCGCGGCGAGCGCTACAAGCGCTCAAATGCGCCGAAGAAGAATTGAGCCAAGCCCCGCGGCTCTACGGTGCAGAGATGCGACTACGACAGGTGGTGGCACATCTGGAATTGGATGAGGTCGATCGAGCGCGATCGATCTTGTCGACAATGGATATCGAACAGACGCCGAGTCCCCAACTGGTGGCGTTATCGGAATATTATGAGGCAGCCGTGGCGCGACGCGAAGGGACTGGACCAGATACCGGTCGATGGCGAGCCCTCGTGGATACTCTGGAATCCCTGGGTTTGTATGGTGACGCGGTGGAGGCCCGCCTTAAATGGGTCTCCGTCTTAGAGGAGAAAGATTCTGGCTCGGAGACCGCCGAATTCGTCGTGGAGCAAGGCGTTGAAGGGTTGCGCAGACGAGCCGACAACATCCCCGAACGCTTCCGTGAGAGCTTTTTCTCGATTCCGGTTCACAGAGCTTTGTTGCGGCGGTACCGCCAGTTCAGTGACGATCCGTTGCCGGTGGATTGGACGGAAGCCAACGATTCATCGTCGTCGGTGGCCGAATTGGAATCCCGTTCCTCTACGTCAAGCAGTGCCGTTGATCGAGACAGTGTGGCGTATCGCAAGTGGCGGTCGAGATACGGAAATATCGTCGGTGAAGAGCCCCAGATTCTACAGGTTTTCCGATTCATTGATCGCGTTGCTCCCAGTGAAACGACGATGCTGTTGATCGGAGAGTCGGGCACGGGCAAAGAGCTGGTGGCCGAAGCGGTACATCAGCACAGCCGGCGAAGCGAGCAACCCTTCGTCAAGGTCAACTGTGCTGCCTTCGTCGAGGAGTTGTTGCTCAGTGAGTTGTTCGGCCATAAAAAGGGAGCTTTCACCGGTGCGATCAGCGATCGGGAAGGTCGGTTTGAGCGGGCCGACGGGGGAACCATTTTTCTCGATGAGATCGGCGATATCTCTCCGAAGACACAGGTGGCGTTACTTCGAGTTCTACAGGAAGGCACGTTTGAGGCAGTGGGAGGCCATAATACGCGCTCCGTCGATGTGCGCGTGCTCGCGGCGACCAATCGAGATCTCGATGCCATGGTTCGCGAGGGAACGTTTCGGCTCGACCTGTATTATCGCCTGAAGGGATTCGTCATCGAGATGCCGCCGCTTCGCAAGCGACGACAGGATATTCCTCGGTTGTTGCATCACTTCGCGCAGCGCTTTTGTTCGGAGTCTTCAACGCCGACGTTTGCCGATGAAGTGGTACAGTTTCTGGCGCGTTACCGATGGCCTGGTAACGTGCGAGAGCTTGAGAATTTTGTGCGCAGTGTATTGCTTTTTGCGGAAGGCGACGAGATTGGGATGGAGGAGGTCGTGCAGTTTCGGGAATTTTTCTCCCGAGATGATATCGATGAGAGCCTGCCGCGTATCGAGCCCGAAGTAGAAATCGCTACGGTCCTTGAAGATGAGGAACAGTGGGGCACCGCCGTGGAGCCGGAAACGGCCCTGGTGGATCAGCTCGTTGCCGATGAGGGATCGCTGGCGGGGCTAAAGAAGCGGCTGGAATTCAAGTGTATCGAAAAGGCGATGTGCAAGACGGGAGGCAATATCACTCAGGCGGCGCGGATTTTGAAGATGAAGCGGCCTCGATTGAGCCAGATCGTCAATGGGAACCCGGAATTGTTGGAACTCAAAGAAAAGCTAGTGGGATAAATATTATGAAAGAGTCAAAAGCAATTTCGATCGTCTTGGTCGCCCTGGTGGCGCTGGTGGGTATCCTCGCTGTGGCGTGCGGCGAGGTTGCCGTATTGGAGCCTGTGGATTCCGATTCCAGCGATGAGCAAGCGGAGGTGGCCACCGTAACACCGGAGTTTCGCATCAGCGGATTGGAGCAGATGCCCGAGGAGTTGCTATTGGAGCGATTGGGGCTTTCGGTCAGCGAGATTCGTCTTGAGCCGCTGCGCGATACGGGTGGATTTGCCTATACAACGTCGGATCCCATCGAATTGGCCTTCAACATCGCAGAAGGGGAGGACGCGATCCGTGGTGAGACCGTAGAATTTCCGGAAACGGGGCGTTTTCTGGTCAGTATTCGCCTCGAACCGCCGGCACATAGCTCCGACTCCACCGGGGATATGCAACTCGAAGGTAGCGAGACGAGTCTTAGGGGAAGTTTGAATCTAGAGGGGAAAGTGCGTGATGAAATTGTGACTCCCGAGAGCGTCGACGATCAAAATGATGGTAATCCGCTGCCTTATCCCTTCGAGCGTATCAAGGACGACGGCGGTGGAGATATGTGGACTCCCTTTACACTCACCAGCGACCGGGTGGTGTTTTATACCTTCTCCGACGTGGAGTTGGTTTCGGGAGACCAGATCTTGACCTTCAACTTCGATATGCAGGATTGGGCCACCAGTGCCGTTCATCCGATCATCGATGCCGTGGAGCGAAATGATTACGACGGTGTGGTGGATGTGACCGGAGACGGAAGTGAGTCGACATCGGGGCCGGAAGCGCTTTTGGAGTCCGGTACGGTTTCCACGGCACTGGACTGATCCACAAGTCGAATGGGGCGCAACGAATGGAGACGGCACGACAGGGAACTGAAGATCCGGTCAATCGGCGAGCCATCGGGTCAGTTGATGGGCTGCGCGATAGGGATCGAGATCGCCACCGACGACGTCATCGACGAGTTCATCAAATTGGGGTGACGTAGTTAGACGGTCAAATGCGAAGTCGATTTCGGTGCGTGCGATGGCACGGATGAGATAGGTATAACGGCGTCTTT
>SKPJ01000275.1 GCA_007119595.1 Myxococcales bacterium | reverse complement strand
GTCCGGTCCCAAAGGGACCACCGGTCCAGCCGGTATTGACGAGCCAAGCCCGGGCTCCATTAGCGCGCATCTTCTCCGCCAAAAGCTCTGCGTAGCGCATGGGGTGCCAGACCAGGAAGGCGGCGCCGAAACACGCCGAAAATGTCGCTTGCGGCTCCTCTACGCCCACCTCCGTGCCGGCGACCTTGGCCGTATATCCGTTGATGAAGTGATACATCGCCTGCTCTGGGCTGAGGCGACTGACCGGAGGCAAGACACCATAGGCATCACAGGTTAAGAAGATTACATTCTTGGGCTGATCGGCGACACAGGGTATTTTGGCGTCCGGCACAAATTCGATCGGGTAGGACGTGCGTGTATTCTGTGTGATCGAATCATCGGAGTAATCGACTTCCCGGGTATCTTCGTCGTAGATGACATTTTCAAGCACCGCTCCAAAGCGGATGGCATCATAGATGATCGGCTCGTCGTCACGCGACAGATCGATGGCCTTGGCATAACATCCGCCTTCGATATTAAAGACTCCATCGTCGGTCCAGCAGTGCTCGTCGTCGCCGATGAGCTGTCGGTTGGGATCGGTCGAAAGCGTAGTCTTTCCCGTGCCCGACAATCCAAAGAATAGGGAGACGTCGCCGTCGACCCCCTGATTGGCCGAACAATGCATCGACAGCACGTCGTTTTTCGGCATCAAATAGTGCATGACCGTAAAGATTCCCTTCTTCATCTCTCCGGCATAGTCGGTCCCGAGAATGACAACGTGCCCGGAGTCGAAATCAAGGGCCACACTGGTCTCGGAGTCGACCTCCTCGACCGCTTTTGGGTCGGCGCTGCGGCCCCCGGCGTTGAACACCACGTAATCCGGAGTGGCAAAACTGTCGAGTTCTTCCCGTGTGGGTCGGATCAGCATATTGTGCATAAACAGGGCATGATAGGCCCTGGCACAGACGATACGGACATTGAGACGATACTCCTCGTCCCACCCGGCAAACCCGTCAATGACGTAGAGTCGATCGCGCTGGCTGAGATAATCGATGGCCATCTGCCGATTGGTATCGAACCCATCGGGGCTCAATTCCATATTGACCGATCCCCACCAGACGTCATTTTCACTTCCCGGCTCCCGAACGATGCGCTTATCCCGGGGACTTCGACCGGTCTTTTCGCCGGAGTACGACATCAGCGCCCCCGTCGCCGACAAGGCCGCCCCGGCGTCCCGTTGGATCGCCTCCTCGTATAATTGTGCCACGCTCGGATTGCGGAGCACTTCCGGACCGTCGATGCCATATTCTCTCAAGTCGACCATGCTCATTTCCTCATTGTTTCACAGTAGATCATCAGTTGTTAAATTGATTCAAACCCCGTTTTCATCCCGCGACATGGGCGCACACTAGCCACGGGCGTGCGAACAGGTCAAGGGAGGCTGAACTGCGATGAATGGCTGTTTGTATCGGCCGAAAACAGAAAACAGCACTGGGGCTCCAATTCTGTCCCGACACGGCACGACCAGCCTGTTGCGCTGACCAGAACAAACTCCGGTTTACGTCACGGCCGGCTCTTGCTGGGTGTCGTCTTCGTCTTGCTCCTCGATCTCGTATTTTTCGAGTTTGTAATACAGGGCGCTCGCCTTGATGCCCAACAAACGTGCGGTCTCGGTTTTGACGCCGTCGGCCTTTTGGAAGGCTTCGGCGATCAGCTCCTTTTCCAACTCCTCGAGTACATCGGGCAAGCTTCGCTCCTCTACGGCTGCCAATTCCACCACCGCTTTGCCGGCATCGCCACCGATCATGGGCGGCAGATCGTCGGTGGTGATGACCTCTCCGTCGGCGAAGACGAGGGCGTGCTCGATGACATTTTCCAACTCCCGCACATTGCCGGGCCAGGAGTAGCGCCGGAGACTGCGCAACACCTGGTCATCGACCTTCGTGGCCGGCGAGCGGGTACGGGGGCCGAGCTTTGCGATAAAATGCTCCACCAGAGGGCCTATATCACCTCTTCGTTGGCGAAGCGGCGGCAACTCGATGGGTATGATGTGGAGGCGATAGAACAGATCCTCGCGAAAATCCCCGTCCTCCACCGCCTGGCGCAGATCCTGATTGGTGGCCGTGACCACCCGAACATCGGTGGACAAGGTCTTTTCTCCGCCGACACGCTCGAATTCACGCTCTTGTAGTACGCGCAGTAATTTGAGTTGAATCGCCTTGCTGATATCACCGATCTCATCGAGAAAAATCGTTCCCCCATCGGCGAGTTCAAAACGCCCCAGGCGGCGCTTGTGAGCACCCGTAAAAGCACCCTTTTCGTGGCCAAACAGCTCCGACTCCAGCAGGCTCTCCGCCAAGGCCGAACAATTGACCTTCACAAAGGGTCCGTCGGCCCGGGGAGACGCTCGATGCAGGGCGCGAGCGACCAATTCCTTGCCCGTTCCGGACTCGCCAAAGATGAATACGGTGCTCTGGCTGTTGGCGGCCCGTTTGACGCGCTTTAACACCTTTTTAATCGACGGAGAATCGCCGACGATCTCGGAATCAAAGCCCTGCACGAAGTCCCGGCGCAGCATCTCATTTTCATTCTCCAGCCGCTCGGCGCGCTGTCGCTCCCGGCGGATGCCCATCGCCCGCTCCACCCTTGTACGCAACAGATCAGGGGGGAATGGCTTGGCGATGAAATCGAAGGCCCCCTGCCGCATCGCATCGACGGCGCGCTCGATGCTGCCGAAGGCGGTCATCATGATCACCACCGCCTCGTCGTCCATCTCCCGGATACTCTCGAGAACTTCCATCCCATCGACATCATCCATCTTCAAATCGGTGATCACCAGATCCGGCGATTGCTCCGAGAATAATTCCAGCCCCAGCGCCCCCCCGCTCGCGGAGTAGACATCGAGCTCCATGCGCTCCAGAACCTGAACCACTCCCTCGCGCAGCGTCTCATTGTCCTCGATGACCAGTGCCGTCTCCATAATGTCTCCTCACTGTTTCGATACCACTGCCGTGTGTTGCGATATCACTGCATTAGCGCCATCAGCCGAGCCATCCCTCGGGGATGGCCTCCGCCTTAACTTCCTGTTGACTGCTCTGCACCTCCTCGTCGAAGGGGAGCTCAAAGCTTACGGTTGTTCCCTGGCCGGGTTCGCTTTCAATCATCAGTTCACCGCCGTGTTCTTCAACGATTCGTCGGGTCAGCGCCAGCCCCAATCCGCTGCCCTTTTCACGGCTGGTGTAAAAGGGCTTGCATAATTGCTCCAAATCTTCTTTGGCAATTCCGGTTCCATGATCGACGACCTCGATGCGCCGCGTCTCATCGCTGCAGAAACAGCGGATAATGATCGCACCATCCCCCTTCTGGGAGGCCTGACAGGCATTGCGAATGACATTGATCAGCGCCCGCCGCAGCCGACCGGTATCAACGGTCAATTCGATGCCCTCTTCGATCTCGGTCTGCATGTAGCAATTCGCTTTTCTTATATCAGCATCGCTCACCTGTAGAACCTCGTCGATGAACTCCCTGGCGTCGATCCGCTCCCGACTCAGCTCCGTTGAGCCAGCAAAATCGAGAAAGTTGTCCACCAACCGTTCCAGATAATTGATCTCCCGTTCGATCCGCTCCACCATCTCGATCTGTTTTTGCGTCTCCGACCCACTGTCGAGTGAGCTGAGGTCTTCTTTGAGCAACCCACAAAACAATTCCATCCCTCCCAGTGGATTTCGGACCTCGTGAGCGATCCCGGCGAGCATCATTTTCATCTGTTGGTCTCGCTCCACGATCGCCTGGCGCATCTCCTCGAAGGAGGCCATCAAAAAGTCGAGCTCCTCGGTGCGCGACCAGCGCCCGCCGGCCCCGGCGGCGACCGGCGTCTGCAGGTTCCCTTGCGCCAATCGCTCCGCTGCATCCACCACGGTGTCCACCGGACGGACCAGCAATCTGGAAAACCAAACTCCAATGCCAATGACGACGATGACACCAAGAGCGCCTAAGAGGGTCAACACGGTGGCAAAGCGCGTCAACGAATCAAAATAGGTGGCACTGGCTTCCACTCCGATCGCCGCCACCGTTTCCCCTTCATAGGAGATCGGTGCATAGGCGGTTTTGTGAAACTGTCCGTCCTCGGACTGAAATAGTGGTCCCGTAGTAGCTACGCCGTCTTCGAAGGTTCGACCCACCTCTGTGCGGTCCGCTTGAATGCGATATAATGTCTCTCCAAAAGCCGACTCCTCGTCGGTGTCCACGAGACTCCGGGCCTCGATATCGAAAATGAAGATCCGTTGAACTTCCGTCGCATCTCTAATCTGCTTCAGTCGATCCGCCAGCCGAGAGCGCACTCGATGCATCGATTCATCGAGACGACTGATCTGGGCAGCGTCGATGCCCTCCGACATATCGACGGCGATCACCTGGGCAACCTCCTCGAGGCGTTTTTCCAACTCGCTTTCCAGCCCCTGACGAGCAGCAACGTAGGCCACCGCCACCAAGACGATGACGATCGCCGCCGTGGGCAACACGAAGGCTGTATTCAACCGTGCTCGCAACGAGTGCATTCGCCTCTCTCAATGGCCGTCGACGCCGTCGGGGATACAAAGCGTGTAATTGACACCCTTTCGGCCCGAAGGCTATCCTCGCCTGTAGCTGGAAAGCAAATCCTTTCAGGCCCGTCCGAGTTCTCATGAGCGATACCGAAAAGGATGATTCCCCGCCCCGCAAGTCCTCTGGGGACCACTCTGCCGACAGCGAATCGCTGCAGGATGACAACGAGTCTTTGGCAGCACCGGCAACAAAAGAGCAACAAAAGCAGACGATGAAGGGACTGGGGTTTCAACTTCCGAGTCCTCAGCCCCAATCTGATTCCGGCGACGACTCTTCGGAGGAAACTCCAGACACCGTCGAGATGACAAGTGAAATGCTGCAGGAAGATGACGCCAGCAGTGAAAAAAAAGACCAGGCCAAAAGCCACCGCGAAAAAAAGAGAACTTCACTCTCCGAACGCCTTCGCAAACTGGCTGGCAAATCTTCGTCTTCCCGTTCTTCATTCCAAAGTCCAGACGGCAAAGACCACGTACCCGACGGCGAAGACCACGCACCCGACGGCGAAGACGACGTACCCGACAGCAAAGATGATTATCCCGCTGAACCACCGACGCGCTTGCTCGCAACACCAGACACCGATGCCAAGGACGGCGACACGGACTCACCGCAAGCTCCCGACCCACAACCGGCCTCTGACGAACACGAACCTACCGACGAGGATATAGCGTCCGTTCCGGAAGATGATTCCCCGTCGATGGAGGAGCCAGCTTCTTCTGCAGCCCAAGACCCGTCTCGTCCAACCCAAGACTCATCCCAGGCCACAGTCTATGGTCCGGGTGACGAACCCACAGACTTTGAGGATGTCGCAGAAACGACACGCATCTCCGGTGATGACGTCCGTCCCTGGGAGCTCGATCTCGATGATGGAGACAACGAAGACAATGCCGATGACAAACAAGAGCAGACAAAAGAGGTCTACGACAAGACCGATCGTGTCAGCTCTCTTCCCTTTGACGTCATTTCTGAGGCCCCCGAAGAGCCCGGCGAAAATCACATAGACCGCATCGAAGCTGCCGACGAACCAATCGCAGCCCCCACCGACCGTGTCAAAAACCCCGCTCCAGATCTGAGCATCGACTTCGACGAACTCGATGAACCCGGCGAGCGTTCGGACAGCCATACCGATGCTACGGAACGTATTGCCAATGCGCCGCCAACCCAGATGCAACAAAGCAGCAATCAGAAACCGGAAGTCGAAGCGGGCGACCCGGAGTCGTCACCCGATTCGACAGCCGATGCCGGCGAAGCAACTCCCGTCTCCGACGAAGCGGCTGATCCACGCCCGAATACATCACCGACGATGTCGGAGCTATTCGATTCCCAAAGCATGTCCAAACACCGAAGCGGTGTCGCCCCCGTACCGGAGAGCACCCGTCCGTCGCCGCCGCCCGGACAATTGGCGTCAACGCCTCGCAGAGAACATATCGAGCGCTCCCCCTCCAGTGATCCCGCGATCATGAGCAAGCTCGATACGGACGAGGAACTGTCAGCTACGGACCGCTCGGTGGAGCCCGTTCCACACCAAGAGCCTCCGCAGACCAAGCCGGAAGAGCCTCCTCCCCAGATCGAACCTTCCGCCAAACCGGAACCGCAAACGACCGAGCCAGCACCGAATACGAGCCGAGGTGACGACACCGAGATCGACCAATTCGAGACGGGCCATACCAAGCGCTTTAAAAGCCCTTATGAAAATGAACCGATCACCCCTCGCCTCACGACGCTGGAGGGACCGGCGACGGGCCGTGATTTCCTGATCAATCGGGTGCGCAACAGTGTCGGCCGGGGAACCAACAACAGCATCACCGTTCCCGATCAGTCGATGAGCCGAAAGCATTTCGAGATCATCGAAAAAACCGATGACGCCTTCATCATCCGTGACTTGATGGCCGTCAATGGCACCTCCCTCAACGGGATCCTCATAAAAGAAGCCGATCTGTTTCACGGTGATCGCGTCGAGGCAGGGCACAGCATCTTCCAATTCGTCATTCCCGGCGAAGCTCCCACCGACTCTCGTCAGCGTCACCTCGTCCCATCGGCATCGGCGGCCACCCTTGGTGGAACAAAACCAGCAAAGAAAAAGTCCGATTCCCAGACCCGAGAGCGACCGGCTCCCGAAGATCAATCCTTCGACAAATTACTGCTCGTCATCACCATCGTCGCCGGCGTGCTATCCGTCCCGCTGATGGTGTTTTTATTCTACTCCGTCGTCCTCGATCACGATGAGCCGGAGCCAACCCAATCAGCATACGAGCTGTATTTCGAAGGCGTCGAAGCATTTCAAAATCAGGACTGGGACCGTGCCGGAGAGTTATTCGAGGAGAGTTATCAGGTCGACCCGGAGTTCGGAGAAGTCCAGGCTCAACTAGAGCGCATCGAAGAAGAACGCCGGGCTCGTGCCCTTATTGAATCGACCGAAGAGAGCCTGGACGACGATATCTCGGATGAAGTTCTTGATAAATTGCGAGCCATTTCGCACGACAGCAGCTATTACGACGACGCACAGGCATTGCTGAGTCTGATCCACCAAACGCGGGCCAGCGTTCTTTTTGAACGAGCTCAGACAGCCTACGAGTTCGGCGATCTGGAGGTCAGTCGTCAGGCCCTCGATGAACTGCGGGCCATCGCTCCCGAACACGAGGGCGCACTGAGCCTCCAAGAGGCGATCGACGAAGGGATCGATGATTGGGAGGAAGAGGAGGAAGAAGAAGAAGAATCGGCCGATGCGGAAGCCGAGCCCCGCCCGACTCCCAGACCGAGAGCGCAGCCGCGCCCATCCGACGAAGACGAAAGCACCCTGCTCGGCGATCCCTTTGCTCTGCCCTCGGCCAGCGGCGATAGCGATGATTCCGAATCGGATTCACCACGAGGTCGGAGCATCAATTTTACCGATGGATATACATTTTACCGCGCCGGCCAATTCGGTCAGGCGATCTCCCATTTCGAAACCATCGCCGAGTCATCCAGCGGTGCCCTTGCCGACCGCGCCGAACGAACCGCCGCTGATATCCGCAATTATCAGAACTCGTTGGAGGCGGCAAAACAGGCCCGGGACAATGGCAATTTCTCAGGAGCCATCGAGCACTTCGAACAGGCGCGCCAGGCCGACGAAGCCGTCGCCGGTTCCTTCGGCCGCGATATCGCCAACCATCTGGCCTCATCAATGGCCCGCAAAGGTCTTTCAAAGTTGGAAGACGAGGACTACTCGGCGGCCTCCGATCTGCTCGGAAGAGCTCGAGCTCACAACGCCCAAGATAGCGATGCAGCCACCCTTGGCCGTCAACTCGAACAAACGGCGACGACCCTTTACCAACGGGCCGCACAACTACGCGACAACAATCCGGATCAGGCCGCTCAACTGTGCCGCACAGTGGTCACCATGGTTCCCCCTTCCAGTGAGCCTCATCAGCAAGCACGACAACTGCTCGACACACTTGAGTAAAACCCAAAACCGGTATCTGCGAGAGCCGACGTTTCCGGATGCCCGCTAACCAGTTTCCATCCGGAAACCCCGAATCTGAGCAGGGCCGAGATGAAATCTTCGAGATCGATACTCGGCGCAACCGCAGGCGTAGCCGGAGGCTACTCCCAGTGTTAAGCCGCTATCGAGATCGTGATTTCAGCCGGTATCTGCGAAATTCATGGGGTTTTTCGAATGGGAACTAACTAGTTCTCATCCGGAAATTCCGAATCTGAGCAAGGCCGCGATGAAATCGTTGAGATGACTATTTCGCGAAACCGCAGGCATATCCGGAGGTTATTCCAAGTGTTGAGCGGATAGTCAGATC
>SKPJ01000159.1 GCA_007119595.1 Myxococcales bacterium | reverse complement strand
GGCCCCGGCATCCGGGAACTAACCGGCTCCGGCTCCGGGAATGGACCGGCCCCGGCATCCGGGAGTTGACCGGCTCCGGCTCCGGGAATGGACCGGCCCCGGCATCCGGGAGTTGACCGGCCCCGGCCCCGGGAAGTAACCGGCTCCGGCATCCGGGAATTGACCGGCCCCGGCATCCGGGAGTTGAACGGCTCCGGCTCCGGGAATGGACCGGCTCCGGCATCCGGGAGTTGACCGGCCCCGGCATCCGGGAGTTGACCGGCCAAGAGAATGCGATTGCTTTGTGTTTGGTCCCTGGATGTGTTGAAACGAGCAAGGGTGCCTGCTAGATTTCGCGGCGACAACCCGTGCTTGGTTGTGGTGAGTAAATGATTGTGACTTCCCGGGAAATTATCATGTTGAAAAAGTTCGCCATTTTATTCTGCGCCGCCCTGGTGGCCGTCGCCTGTTCTGATGATGTGGAGTCCAATCAAGAACAGGACGACAATGTTAGACAGCAGGGCGAAGATAATCATGGCGGAAATGGTATCACCCAGGATGATGCGGGTAACGCTTCGACCGATGAAGACGCCGGTTGGGAGGACACGGGCTCCAACTCCGAGACCGATGCCTCAGAGCCCGCACCAGATGTCGCCGATTGTACGCCCGGCGAGTCGTTGCAATGCGACGGCGACCACTCGGTGGTGGTATGCAATGACGACGGCGATGGAGTCGAAACCGAGGCATGTCCTGACTCGGCGCCCAATTGTTTTCAGGGAGAGTGCGGCGATCAGATCTGTGAACCGGGCGTACCCTCCTGCCTCGACACCGCAACCTCTCAGATATGCAATCAGGACGGCACCGGATATGGCCCACCCATCCCCTGCGAAGGTGATGCGGTGTGCGACAACGGGACATGCAGCTCGATCTGTGAATTCGGCCCCAAACAGGCGTCGAGTCACTTTGGATGTGAGTATTGGACGGTCTATCTCGACCAATACGACGAGCCCGACGTGTTGGGCAGTCCCGGGCAGGCGGCGGCCGACGTTCCCCACGCCATCGTGATCAGCAATCCAAATGACGAGGACGCCACCATCCACTTTGAAACCTTCGCCGCTGGCGAGAGCGTCGATGTCGATGATCCCGTCGTTCCCGGCGGTGATTCGCGCTCCTTTACGATGCCGCGGCTGGAGTTGGGCTCTACCGGTATCTTTCGCAATGCCATCTTCGTGCGAAGCAGCGTCCCCGTGACGGCGCACCAATTCAACCCTCCCAATAATGATCAGGTCTTCAGCAATGACGCCTCCCTGCTACTTCCGATCAGTTCGTTGGGAACCGAGTATTATGTGATGAATTGGCCCACCCAGGTCCTTAGCTTCGATGGCTTTCCCGGGATGTTCAACGATTTCGATTTCGATGACATCGAGGACCAGCATTCCTACGTCACCATCATTGCTTCCGAGCCAGGCGAGACCAATGTCGTCGTAACCTCTACCGCCCAGATCACCGATGGTGATGACTTTTCGGGCTTTCCCCCCGGCGTGAGCCGAAATTTTGAATTGTCCTTTGGCGACGTCCTCAATCTGCAGGCCTCGACGGAGAGTCTCAGCGCCGATATGTCACATAACGATTTGACGGGAACTCATATCGTCTCCGACAGGAACGTCGCTGTATTCGCCGGTCATGAGCAGGCGGTCATCGGCTATGACTCCTCGCGAGATTCTTGCTGCGCCGATCATATCGAGCAGCAACTTCTGCCGGTGGAGAGCTGGGGGAATCGCTACATCGCTCCCTTTAGTCCCGGGAGAACCGAGACCAAGGACCAGTGGGTCATCGTCGCCGGTGAAGATGGGGTCACGGTCAACACCGATCCACCTCAATCTGAAGCAAATGGGGTCAATCTCGACGCCGGTGAGTACGTCAAATTCTTTACGGCTGACGACTTCGAGGTCGAGGCCACCGGTAAGATCTCGGTGGGACAGTTTTTGACCAGTCAACAACAGACCGCAGAGGTGATCGGTGATCCAGCCTTCGTCTTGGCCGTGCCCATCGAGCGCTTTCGAGACGACTATCACGTGATGATTCCCAGCGGCTACGCCGCCGACTATATCACGATGATGCGCCCGGCCGGTGTGGAGGTCATTCTCGACGGACAGCCCGTGGCGGATTCCGTATTCGAGCCAGTCGGTTCCGGTGAATTCGAAACCGGTTACGTCGCCGTCGATCCCGGCGTCCATATTCTGGAGAGCGAAGAACCGTTTGGTGTCTCGGCCCATGGACTGGACCACGCCGTTTCCTACGGCTATCCCGGCGGATTGAATGTGGTCGGCGCCGAGGACGAGCAATAATCAAGGGTTCCAGAGACGCATCACTCGGCGAACTCCGCTCGAGACGGTGTCTCGGGCTCCGGGAAATCTGAATCCAACACAGGGCAGCCGTCGGAAACGGGCTGCCCTGCGTGCTATCTAATTCTTTGTTCCGCGTTCATTCATTCTGCGTCCAGCGGAACTTGGGTGATCTATTGGGGACGAAGTTGGGTACCACCGGTCGGCCATTCTGCACCACCGGGCCGGACTTCCTCGGAGACCACGCCGAGTTGTTTCATCAACTCCAGGGTATCGAAGGTATCGAATTGCTCGACCATCTTTCCGTTTTTGAAGGTGATGAGCCCACTGATGAGCAGATCCATATCTTGATTGGTCGCCTCGAGTCCCATCAAATCCCCGGTATGGGTGCCGGTCTGGCGATAGAGCATGAAGACCTTATCTCCTTCGGCGACCAATTCCTCCAGCGAAAGCTCGAAGTTGTCGAATGCCTGCCGGTAGTCGTTTACGAGACTCTTGGCTCCATCGACTCCGCGATACTCCTCACCGGCCGATGAGCGGTAGACGTAGCTGTCGTCCAACATTTCGCCCACGTTGGAGAGATCTCCGGAATTGATGATATTCATCATGCGTCGAACGACTTCTTTATTTTCTTTGGTTGTCATTGTGTCTGCCTCCTATGCTGGTTGTGTTTGGGGGATGCCACCACGAGTCGTGACGCCATCCCGGCTGAGAACCGACAAGCTATTCACGAGTAGCCGACACTCCACCAATTCCACTAATTGACTGAATCGGTAGCATGGTAGCAGCCCGTAACGGCTGCGTTGTAGGGCTTCCGGGAGGTGACCCTAATTCGGTGATATTGCCGGATGACCAGATGCCCTCTACGGTTGGTTTTATTGATCGCACCGACTCTCGAGAGACTGCTTTTATGATGACCCCATCTGTTTCCAAACGCCTATACTACGTGTTTTTATCGATGCTTTTGGTGTCATTATGGACCGGCGTGACGGCCTGTTCTGACTCCGTAGCTGAAGGGGAAGGCGACGCCGGACTCGGTGTTGAGGAATGGTCCGATACCACTGTTGCGGACGCTGACGTGCTCCCTCGCGATGTCGGCGACGAAGTCGGCTGCACCATCATTGCTGATTGTGAATGGGGGGAGATATGCCGCGACGGATCGTGCACCGATCCCTGTCCGGCGATCGACTGTGCGGACGGGCTGACCTGTCATCAGGAGAGCTGTTTTCGGAACTGCTCCTCCCATTCGGATTGTCGTGGCGATGAGCGCTGTGTCCGTGATATCTGCATCACCACCGATTGTGGGGACATCGAATGTCGTGACGGTGAGGTCTGTAGAGATGGGATGTGCATGACGGGCTGCACCGGCAATGACGAGTGCAGTGGAGACGGTGAAGTCTGTGATGATGGAGCTTGCCTCACTCCCAGTTGTGACGACGGGATGCAGACCGGCGCTCAAACCGATGTCGATTGCGGTGGACCCAATTGCCCTCCCTGCGAGGACGGGCGAAGATGTGATGACGACACCGATTGTGAAACTGAAAAATGTCTCTCCGGACGGTGTGGACAGCCCTTCGTATCGGTCTGGAATACAGAGCACGACGGCACATCCGATGACGATCAGATCCGTTTGGCACTGGTGTCGGCGGGATTTTACGACTTCGTGGTCGATTGGGGCGACGGAAATGAGGCCCATATCACCGATTATGACCAAGATGAGACCACCCATACCTACTCCGCACCGGGGACGTATACCGTCGAAATATCGGGGATCGTAGACGGATGGAGCTTTGACGGGTCAGGTGACGCGGAGAAGATCGTGGACATCGAACAGTGGGGCAGTCTCCGACTGGGCAATGAGGGAGGTTATTTCGCCGGCGCATCGAATCTGGTGATCAGCGCCGACGATACCCTCGATTTAACGGGGACCACCGATTTGAGTCGAGCCTTCGAGGAATGCGAAAGCCTCACGACCATCCCGTCGATCAATGAATGGGACATCTCGCAGGTTACCAATTTGAGCGGGATGTTCCGCGACGCTCTGATCTTCGACCAGGACCTCGACGGCTGGGATACCTCGCAGGTCACCGATATGAGTGAGATGTTTCACGGCACTTCGGTGACCTTTGGCTCCGATAATACGGTGGAGTTCAATGGCGCCATCGAGGGCTGGGATACCTCACGAGTCACCGATATGAGCGGGATGTTTACCCGGGCCGTGGAGTTCGACCGGGATATTGGCGATTGGGACACCTCACAACTGACGCGCCTGGTACAGACATTTAGTCATGCCACGTCCTTTAATCGGGATATCGGGGGGTGGGATACTTCGCAGGTCACGAATATGGCTCATGCTTTCACGGGGGCCAGTGCATTCGATCAAGACATCGGTGGCTGGGACACCTCGCAAGTCACCGATATGTCATTGATGTTCGCATCGGCGAGACTATTCAATCAGGATATCGGAGGCTGGGATATCGGTGAAGTCACGACCCTCCGAGGCATGTTTCAGAGAGCCGATTCTTTCGAGCAGGACATCACAGATTGGGATACTTCTCAGGTCACGGAGATGCAGAATCTGTTCCGATATGCATCGGAGTTCGACCAGGATATTGGAGACTGGGATACCTCGCAGGTCACCAATATGCACAATATGTTTCGTCGGGCATCCGTCTTCGATCAGGACATCGGGGGATGGGATACATCTCAGGTCACCGATATGAGCGAGATGTTTCATGATGCTCATTCCTTCAACCAAGATATCGGCGGCTGGGATACCTCACAGGTCACCAGAATGATCGCCACCTTTCGGGGGGCCACGCTTTTTGACCAAGATATCGGGGGCTGGGACACCTCCCAGGTGGAACGAATGGACCGCATGTTTTACTTGGCCAGCGCATTCGACCAAGACATCGGTGGTTGGGACATCTCCCGGGTCCACGATATGCACAATATGTTTTTTGGTCCCTCGATCTCCACGGAGAATTACGACGCCCTGCTCACCGGCTGGGCCCCCCAAAACGTGGAAAGCGGCGTGGAGTTTTCCGCCGGCGCCGCACAATATTCCCCGGGAGCCCCCGCCGACGCCCGCCAGTCCCTGATCGACGACCACGACTGGGCGATCACCGACGCCGGGCCCGTGGAGTAAGGCGCAAGGTCTGAGATTCGCCGAGAATCAGTCGTAGCGGCAGACCAGGTAGTAGGTCGGATCGTCGAGGTTTTTGGCTTTCTCCATATGCTCTTCGTGGGCTTCGTCGGAGAAATCGAGGGTCTTGATATCCGTGAATTCGGCGCCTGTGATATTGACGCCGTCGAAACCGTTGTCGGTCCAGTTCTGATTCATGTTCTGGTTGGCCGTAAACGAATAGACCGCATCGTCTCGGTCGTTTTTGTGCATCGGCACGCCGACGCCGATCCCGGCATAACACAGGGGACCCCAGGAGAGCAGAAATAGGCCCGGATCGTCCTCTTTTCTTCCATCGAATTTATCGACCATGGCGTTGAGGCCCATCCAGTATTGAAGAGGGACCTCCGGCAGGTCTTCCAAGGTAGAAAGTACACTGGAGCGCTCAAAGGCCGTCGGGGCGTGATCCAGGCTCGAAGTGACCACGGCCGGCGTGCCAAGCACGTAGGTCCCCGATGCGTCTTCCAGACCGGCCGTGTCGGTGTCGCCGGGCACGAAGAGCTCCAGATCTTGGGAGCGTTCTTCGTTGAGCGTCTCAACGGCTCGTTCAAGTTCTTCGATTTCCTCCTGGCTGACAGACCAGTCCGAAAATCCAATCTTATAACCGGCGACGATGGCGGCGGTGGTGATATCGGCATAGAGCATGGGGGTTCTCCAGAAAAATGGTGAGGTGATCCACAAAAAACAGGGCCGAAGTTCGAGCGGATTAGGACAAGAACAGTGAGAAGCCAACGACCGGACTCGAACCGGTGACCTGCTCTTTACGAGAGAGCTGCTCTACCACTGAGCTACGTTGGCGTTGGTGAACGGGTTCACCATTTCGGCTTCCCGACGCGACGCATGTAGGTATCGGAGTTGGTGGACCGCGTCAAGTTCAGCGCGGTTTATATGACCAAAGGGGACAGGGAGCCGGAAACGCAATCCCGCCGTATGCGTCGGCGAGGACAGTCCCCGCCTCCCTTCTAGGCGAAGTCTACTTCTAGGCGAAGTCCATTCGATCAGTCACATTGGCCGACATCGACGAGGCAACCGTTTTGACACAACCAGATGTCGTGGCATTGACCCTCTTCGTAACCGTACTCCGCACAGGTAAAGTCGCAGTCCAGGGGTTGAGCTCCGGCGCCTCCACCGCAATCGGTGTGGACGAGGCAGCCGTTTTGACACAACCAATCCTGGTGACATTGCCCCTCGCTGTAGTTGTAGTCGGCGCAGCTGTAGTCACAGCTTGAAGAGCCACCGGTGGTAGCATCGTCGCTGCATCCCACGTCTTGCAGGCAGCCGTTTTCACAGCGCCATCCGCCGTAGCAATTACCCTCTTGGCTGGCGGTGCAGGTATGGGTGCAGCCGGTCTGGCTCGCGGAATCACTGGTGATGATGCCGTCGGCTTGGCAGTCGGTGTGTGTCAGGCAGCCGTTCTGGCAGAGCCATTCACCGTGGCATTGCCCCTCGCTGTAGTTGTAGTCGGCGCAGTGATAGGTGCAGTTCGAGGAGCTGTCGGAGGTAGTGTCGTCGGATTGAGTGCCACCGCTATTGGTTCCATGATCACAGCTTGTGTGGACCAGACACCCGCTCTGGCACTGCCATCCCTGATTGCATTGACCTTCGCTGTAGCCGTACTCACTGCAGCTATAGTCACAGCTCGCATCCGCGCCTGTGTCGTCGCTCTGGCCACCGCCGGGGTCACCATTGGTGGTTCCGAAATATCGATCCATTTGGTGACGGCAAACGGCGCAAAAATGCGGATGGGCGTCGCGCATGCGGCAGTTGAGTTGGGAGCGATACCATCCGGACTCACAGCGATTGGCTCCCTCAAAAGCACCGATTTGCCCCGAATATTGAGAGCTCTCGGGAGTGGGTACGGGGGTGTTGTCGCCGATGAGATTGCCCCAGGGAAGGCTGGACAGCGAAGACGATACATTGGGTCCCGCCGTATTTGCACTGCACGCCAGATAGTTTTGCACCTCGTATTCGTCGGCCAGATCGAGCAGGGAGTGTCCCAATTCGTGATCGAGATACTCCGGGCTGCCTTCGGTAAGCGCTACCAAACCGGGCACGGCAGCGCCGCCGTGGCCCGGACTATTGGCGAGGACCACGACCTGGTCGGCCCCCACCTGCTGACCGGCCGAACGGGCGATATTGCGGTCGGCGACGCGGTCGAAAAATACCAGCCGCCGCACTTCGGCATCGCGGGTCACCCCAAAGGGGGTATTGAGGCGTACACCGTTCTCACCGATGCCGGAGACCGGTGATGCGACATCGATGCGGTAGATATCGATCTGGTCCGCGTAATTGCCGAAGTCGCTGGCGAATAGCTGGTTGATCGTATTCGACGCCGCGGCGCGAAATTGATCCATTTCCGATTCGGTGTAGCCATCGCCGGTGATGGCGAGGGTCAGGGAATTGCCACCGCTACTGCGGGCGTGAATATGTTCAATGCCGAGGATATCTCCGGTTCCGCTGAGCTGCTGTTTTAGACTCGAGTATTCCGTAGAGGTCTCGGCGGGGACGACCTCCGTACTTGCGATGACGGTCGGGCCGTCGAGCGTCCATTCATAAACAGTCAGTTCACCATCCAGGCGGGGCAGATGAACGGAGAGCAGTCCTTGTTCCACGAATGCGTCCTGGCGATCCCAACTCCCCTCTTCCATCCACTCCCCTCGGACATGGCGCGGATCTTTGGTGGTTCCCTCGGCCAGAAGTTTTCCCGTTGCGTCCCGAAATTCGTACCACAACTCGCCAAAGGCGTTGTGCTGTGCGTTCCGTGGCTTCACGGCTGGGGGCTCGGTGGCCGGCGACATCTCGAGGAGCTCAAGTTCGCCGTCACCCAGGGCAAAATGGGCCTCGATATCGGTTTCTTGTGGAGACTTTTCAACTACCACCATCGATTCGTGGCAT
>SKPJ01000121.1 GCA_007119595.1 Myxococcales bacterium | reverse complement strand
CCCTACGAGGACTTCGATCATTTTCTGGCCCGCTTTCGCTCCAAGAAGCGATCGAATATTCGGCGCGAGCGACGAAAACTCCGAGAGCGGGACGTCACCACCCGCATCGTCACCGGCGAAGCGGCGAGCGACGACGATATGCGACGCATCTTTCGCTACTATCTGGACACCGTAGAAAAACACTATTACGGACAGCAATACTTAAACGAATCGTTTTTTCTTCAGCTCCGAAAGCGACTCGCCAGTCGGCTCCACCTGGTCTTCGCTATGCGCGACGGTGAACCGTTCGCCGGAGCCTTTAATCTCTTCAAAAAGGGCCGGCTCTACGGCCGCTACTGGGGCTGTGAAGAGGAGATACAATTCGCCCACTTCGAGACCTGCATATATCGTCCCGTACAATGGTGTATCGCCGAGGGCATCGAGGCATTCGAACCCGGGGCCGGCGGCGAACACAAATTCGACCGAGGTTTTGAACCAACCCTCACCTATAGTGCGCACTATATCCGCGATCCCGGCCTACGCCGGGGGGTCACGGAGTTCATCCGGCGCGAACGCCGCCAGATCGCCGGCCAACTCCAACGCCTCGAAGAGGGTTCTCCCTTCAAGAAAGCATGAACGGTTGGCGCCGGGGATGGCATCGCTCCATATCCTTATTGCACAAACCGAACCCGCGCCGTCGACCAGATTTTCCGTGCTGATTTCAAAAACCGGCTTTTTACAATCCCCACCGCACTGCGCCGGTGAACATAAATTGCCAGTCGAAGGCCATCTTATATTGACCGGGGTTTTGAAGGGACTGAAAGTCCTCCATTCTCTCCTCCGTCGACGAGCCGACGAAGGGATTCCAGCTCACCCGGGCATCGAGGGGAATCGTCATATCGTCGAGGCGAACCTCATAGCCCACGGCCAATACGGTGGCCATGCCCGTGGACGGTGTCGTCTCCACGGGCTGAATCTGTTCTTCGACACCCGTGGTGGTCACTTCGGCGCTGCTCATCACGCCGAAGATGGGCTCCAAACCGGCTCCCACGGTGGGCCCCGACGATCCGGGGCTGGCGCCGATCCGGGCGAGGACGGGAAGGCGCACCACGTGGGTGGTAAATTGAACGTCGATCCGTCCGCCTTGCTCATCGTGCTCCGCAAAGCCCGCTCCACGGTGATAACCATAGAGCAGATCTCCGGTCAGCCGGAGCTGATAGCTCCCGACCTCCGACAAATCCATCGAGGCCGTAGCCCCCAGCAAGGTCCCAAATCCGGTAAATGCCGACCCCCACATAAAGGTGGGCTCTCCGGCCGGATCGGTGGGCGCCGTCAGATGATTCCAATTGAGCCCGGCGGCGATCCCCGCCTCTTTTTCCGCCGCCTCGACCGACGAGGGGCCGAGCGTCACCGCACAGGCAAAAGCGCCTGCCAGCAGCGTGATCCCTGGCCTCCACCATCGGTGCTGTCGCTTCTCCATATACTTCTTCATACCCGCTTGACCTCGACGCTCTCCATCACCACCGGCTCGTGGGGTCGATCGCTCCCGTCAGTGGGGACACTGCCGATGGTTTCGACGACGTCCATTCCGTCGACTACCTCACCGAAGACGGCGTGCTTGTCATCGAGATGAGGCGTCGGGCCGAGGGTGATGAAAAATTGGCTTCCATTCGTATTCGGACCGGAATTGGCCATCGACAATTTTCCGGGAGCGTCGTGGCGCAATTCGGGATGAAATTCATCGGCAAATTTATAGCCCGGACCGCCTCGGCCGCTTCCCGCCGGATCTCCGCCCTGAAGCATAAATCCCTTGATGATGCGGTGAAAGATCAAGCCGTCGTAAAACCGGCCCGTCGTCTGCTCGAAGGTCTCCAGATCCTGATACTCTCTCTGGCCGGTGGCTAAACCTACGAAATTGGCCACCGTCTTCGGCGCTCGATTCTCGAAGAATCGCACTTCGATGTCGCCGTGGTTGGTGTGAAAAACCCCGCGCAACTCACCGTCGCCAGGCACATAATCCGCCGGGGTCTCCGAAAATTCTTTGACGTTCTTAAAACTCATATTTTCTCCCTGTTATTGCGTCGTAATGAATGAGAAATTTGCCACTCACAACTCAAATTCGTAGAGCACTCCGGTGAGAATCGCAATATGTCCTCTGTATACACCGTCGTAAACGACCTGATCTTGGCTCGCGTCATAGCGCGCCCGTTCGTCGAGATCGCCGCTGCTGCCCATGGCATATCCCAGGCGCAATTCGACGGGGACTCTGATGCCTGCAACCGCGAATTCGATACCGCCGGAAAAAGCCAATAGCGGATAGGTCGACTCCTCGATCTGATTGCGCCGATTCAACTCATCCATCGCGCCGTCTCCCCCGTATTGTCCAGCGCGTTGCTCCTGTTCGTACTCCAATTCACTGGTCGATTGCACGACGAGCTGAATTCCGGCCCCGAAGAAGGGTCGAACCATCATCCCGGGAAGTACGGCTTTGAGCAGCAACGGGATATGAAGCGCCGTCGTCGTCTGCTCGCTGTGGATTCGGGAGATCGTCGTTCCCGACGGAGCATGGTTTTTGTCGACGTAGCCCGACGCATTGTCCTGCGAATACATCAGTCCCGTTTCGAAACCAAAAATCCCATTGAGCCGAAACTCCAGCGACAATCCGCCGGTCCCGCCGAGTCCGAAATGACCGTAATACTCGGGATAAACCCACGGATTATGAGCCCCCGAAGGAAAGCTCAACGTCGTCCCGTCACCGTCGCTGACCTGTTCGTGATTATCGAATCCCGTCCCCGCCACTCCAGAAAAGCCTCCCTTAAACCCAACCGCCACCTCCAAGTCAATGGCGAGCCCCAATAAGCCCGAGCCGGGGACCGATGGCCCGGAGTCCGAATACAACACCTCACTCGAAAGCGGAGTGATGGGCATTTCACCCTCGTCCGCTGCAAGCGATCCGGGAGCGATCACCAGAGCAGTTGCGACCACGAATGCACCGACCATCCAATTCCACCGTTTCATCACCACTCCTATTAACCATGAACCCATGCGGTTCACTGCGATTTGACAATACTGCGCCCGACCATACAACTTTGTGCTGACCTGGCCAATACTCCAAGGCACCTCATCATGACACACCGAGCCGGTTTCGACGTCGGCGGCACCAATGCCCGCATTCACCTCTTCGACGAACGGTGGGAAACGGTCGGCCAGCGCCGCGAGCGCATCCGCGACCACACTACGCCGGGCGAAGTGGCGGCGACACTGATCGACATGCTCCGCGATGTCTGCACGGAAGCGACGATCGAACTCGGCGACATCGAGGCCGCCGGCATCGGTCTGGCCGGTCAGTTGTCGACGGACGGACACACCGTGCTCAATGCTCCGAATTTGGGCTGGCGGGACGTCGATTTCGTGGAGGAATTTCGCTCCCATTGGCAGCGCACCGGCGCGGAACCACCGGCGGCGATTCGACTGGTCAATGATCTCAATGCCCAATTGTGGGGGGAATACGTCGATGGTGCCGTACAGGGCGTCGACGACGTGCTCGCCGTCTATGTGGGCACCGGCATCGGCGGCGCCATCTTGAGCGGCGGCCAGCTGATCACCGGCGCCGGCCACAACGCCGGCGAGATCGGCCATTCCAAGGTCGTCGTCGGCGGTCGGCCCTGCGGCTGCGGCGAATCGGGCTGCGTCGAGGCCTATGCCGGGGGAATCCACCTCGAGCGCCGCGTCGCCGCCATCGCAAATGATAGCGACGATCCCGAACTCGACGCCCTGCGCACCGACGAGGGAATCCACCTCGGTGTCGCCGACTCCCTCGCCGATACCCATCCGCAGATCGGTGAAATCTGGGAGGAAGCCACCAACTATCTGGCCATCGTCACCGCCAATGCCATTACCCTTCTCAATCCGTCGGTGCTGCTCGTCGGCGGTGGAGTCATGGAAAATTGCGATGTATTTCGCGCCATGACCCTCCAGAAAACAATTCCCCTCGTTCTCCAGGTCTGCCGCACAGGATTGGCAGTCGAACAAGCATCACCCGGCGATGGAGCCGGCGTGCGCGGCGCCGCCTCCCTGGCAGCACGCGACTGCCAGAACTAATATGACGACCTCCACCGAAATACTGACCGTCTCGTTGGCGCTGGTGCGCACAACGCCCACGGGGCCCGAGCTCTTCTGGGCCAGACGCTGTGCCGACCGTGACTTTTTGGCTGGTTTCCACGCCTTCTTCGCCGGCAGTGTCGAGTCTAATGACGACGACCTCAAAAGTGCCGCAATGCGCGAGTGTTTCGAGGAATGCGGCCTGATCTTCACCGGCGATGGTATCCGGACCATCCCGGTTGAAAAACGCATCCCCGAAACACTCGCTCAGACCGGTGTTCAAAGCGCACAAACCCGCCTTGAGCACCTTGGGTGGTGGACCACCCCACAGTGGCTATCCACATCATTTTCCACGGCATTTTTCGGCCTTCTGCTCACCGAAAGTGAGGGACAAAAGCTCGATCGATTGAGCGAAGAACTGGACCCCGACGAATTCGACGAGGGTTGGTGGATTTCACCACGAGATGCTCTTCAGCAGTGGTGGGAGGGTCGGGCCTTTATCACCACGCCCATTCGCAGCATCATCGAATCACTGGCCGATGGCTCAAAGGCGTTGAAGAGCCTTCCGGCCCCGGATCGACTGGGTCCAACGCGCACATCGGCCGGCACTTCCCAGACCTCACAGATCTGCGGCGGCACCGTATTGGCTCCCCTTCGGACCCTCACCCTTCCACCGGCAACCCACACCAACGCCATCATCGCCGGGGATCGACAATTCGTGGTCATCGATCCGGGAGCTCCCGACGAAGGGCGTCTGGCTCCACTGCTGGAACACCTCGAAAAACGCGCACAACAAGGCGATCAATGCATGGGCATCGTGCTCACCCATCACCACCGAGATCACGTCGGGGGATTGGAACTCCTCTCTCACCACCTCGACGCCCCAATCCTGGCCCACCCCGAAACCCTGCGGCGACTCGGCAGGCTTCCTTTGCCCACACAGAAGCTCGTCGACGGCCAACACATCAAAATCGACCATCCGGGCCCCCTTCGAGCCATCTACACGCCGGGCCACGCGCCGGGGCATTTCGCATTTTTTCAGCGCGACACAAAATTGCTCTTCGCCGGCGACATGATGGCCAGTCAGGGGACCATCATCATCGATCCACCGGAGGGAGATATGGGGGACTATCTCCGCAGTCTGCGGCGACTCCGAAAATTAAGGCCCCGAGCCGTTCTCTGCGCCCACGGCCCTCTCGTCACAACGCCCCTCGAATTGATCGACCACTATCTCGAACACCGCCAGGTTCGCGAAGAAAAGGTCCTCGACGCCCTGCGGGAACAGGGACCGGCGACGGCAAAAAAACTGGTGCCCCACGCCTACGACGATGCACCGCCCGAGGTGTGGCCCCTCGCCGAGCGAAGCCTTTTGGCCCACCTTCAGCATTTGCAGAAACAAGGTCTCGCAACACAAGACGACGACCGTTTTGTCGCCCTACCCCTTTGACAATTGCCCCCCTGCGTGGCATGAGTTTGCCCACGCATTTTGTGATCCAATTCAATCTATTTTTTGGAGGTCCTCCATGAGTGATCCGACACCCACCATTGGCGAACCTCAGGACGAGTTTGGTCTTTCGGCACGCGCCGATCGTTCGCTCCGAGAGTTGGTCGACGAAGGCGACTTCGACAGCGTTCATTTCTTCATCGAAGAGGGAATCGACGAAGACGCCATTTCTCTCGGGCCCACCGACGACGACACGAGCTTTGCGCTCCTTCCCTACGAACATCCCGACAGCGCGATCGATGACGATACCTTCGAGCTCATCGAGGAGGCGGGTTACGAGCAGGCCAATCTAAGAGATCTGCTCAATTTTGCCATCGAGCGCCCCGAAATTCAGCGGGAGTACAATATCGTCGCCCTCGGCACCTTGAGGACCCGCAAGATCTACGAAGATCGCGAGGGTGAAAGCGTCTGGAATCAAAGCGAGCGTGATCGCTCCATCTGCCAGTGGGTCATGGGTTTGTCTCACCTCAAGAGTGACCGAACCTTGGTCCCGGTCGAGATCTACCTCGACGATATTCTGCGCCACGATGCGCTATTACTGGTCCGCACCAGCTCATAACACGGACTTTATACCCAAGACGGATATCGAGAGCACTTCTGCTATGGAGAGTGTTTTCATCATCAAGTCCGTTTGATTCCCCCGTCCCAATGAGGCAGCCTTATACACCAGCAATCATGGCTCCCTCATAAGATGCGGATTGTAGAATGCGCCTATTTGATCTGTCGGTCGTCCTCCTCTTTTTCGCCCTCCTCTTGAGCACATCCACGGCCTACGCCGATTCCACGATCGAGGATCACCTCGGCGATGCCCGGTCGCTGTATTATGCCGGCCATTGGGAAGAGGCCGACGAGGCATTCGAGAGCGCCCACCAGACCTCCGAGGAGGGCACGCGCCTTCGAGCCGCCGCCGCTTTGGAGTGGGGAAGCCTCCACTGGGAACAGGGGAATTATCCCAGAGCCGAGCGCCTCGTCACCGAGGCCCTTAACCTGGCGAGAGAACTCGAGATCGACGAGGCCACCGGTGAGCTGTTGGTCACGATGGGTCATATCGAGGCCAGCAAGGGCGAGCTCTCTTCGGCGGAAAACACACTCAATATCTGCATCCAACTCACGGGCGAACTCGGCGACGACCTCCATCGCGCTCTATGTCGCCTCAACCGCCGCATGGTGCGTACTCTCCAGGGGAAAGACCCGGGAAGTGACGCCGATTATCGCGCCGATCTGGACACCCTTGGTAACGCCGAAGGCTCGCTCTCCGTCGGAACTTCTCTGGCCAAAACCGCTGAGTTATTTCGCAACAACGGGGATTACGATCGGGCCGCTGAAATGCTGGACCAGGCCGAAGAGATCTACCGCGAAGCCGGCAGCGTCCCGGCTTTGACCAAAAATCAGCTCCGCAGAGCACAATTGATGCACCACCGGGATCTCTACGAAGAAGCACGCCCGATGCTCGAGGGGCTCCTCGGACGCTTCGAGGCCATGAAAAACCGGCCCATGATCGTCCACACCCTGTCACTTCAAGCGGCCGACGCCATCCAGCAAAGCGATATGGAACAAGGTGTCTCGCTGTACCGTCGGGCCCTCAATATCGCGGAGCAAATCGGGAACCCCCAACTGATCGGACGGGTCCATCTGGCGCTATGCGAGCTGAATTTCGCCAACTCTCCGAGCCACTGCCGAGAGGCGACGAAGGTCTTTTCCTCCACCAATATGAGATTTCTCGAAATCCGGGCACAGACATCACTCGCCCGCACCTATCAAGCGCGCCATCAATTCGAAAAATCGCGGACCACTTTTCGAAAAGCCATCGAGCAACTCGAAGACGCCGTCGACACCAGCGAAGGCCCCCACGCCGTCTCTCACACCCTCCAATACGCCAATCTGTGCCAGGTCGAAGCCCAATTGGAGGCCACTGGAGCCCTGAGCACTTGCCGACAGGCCATCGAGGCCATCGAAAATCTCGACGAAGCCGAGCAGAATCGTCACGCCAATCTGCGCGCGGCCACCATTCACGCCGCCGGACGCACGGCAATCCAGGAAAACAACGCCCGTGCCGCCATCGAACACCTCACGGAGAGCGCCCAATTGTACGAACAGCGCTCCGAGCCAAAATATCAACTGCTGGCCGCCGACGTCCTGCTGCGGCTGGGGGTTATCCAAAACGAAAGTGACTCCGCCGGCGACGATGCTCCCGACACCTTTGAGCGCGGCTTGAAGATCGTCGCCAATCTCGATCGCTCAGACAGCGAGGTGGCGGCGACATATGTGTCTTTGAAGACCCAATTGACGCAGCGAATCATGGCCGATGAGCAGTGGTCCGACAGCGTGGCGATGCTCCGAAAGCTGATCGCACTCACCGCCGACGTCGAAGACGACGCGACCGGCGCCTGGGCCTATAGCCGCCTCGCCAATGCGCTGATCCAACTCGACCGCCGCGATGATGCCGTCGAAGCACTCGAAAGCGCCCTGCCGCTGGCGAAAGAGGCCGGCGATGAAAATCTGATCAAAACGGTGACGGAAAACCTGGAAAACTTCCGGGATTGAACCAACGTTTCGCCATTTTCGGGCGCTCTTCGGTTTGCGCTGCGTGGAAGCGCGATAGCGCTGAACGTTAAACGCTGAACGCGGTGCACTGAGCGCCGAACGCTGAACGCGGAGGCGCAGAACGTGGAGCGCTAAACGCCCGAGCGCGAAAGATGCCGCTAAACTACGCTGAGGGCGCGGAGGATGGTGCGATCGGTGGTGGTAGGTTCGGGATATTGAGGATGGCCGTGGTCGTCGCCACCGAGGATGATCGACGAGCCGGCATCTTCGAAGTGGGTAGCTTTTTTCTGTCAGCCATTCAGAGTAGATGGTTCAGATG
>SKPJ01000398.1 GCA_007119595.1 Myxococcales bacterium | reverse complement strand
TTCGAACCCACGGTACCCATAAAGGTACACCTGATTTCGAATCAGGCGCCTTCGTCCACTCGGCCACCCCTCCTCACATCAATCTGCCTCGACGTCATTATCATCGCTACTGCTTTGTTGGGCCTTGCGGGCACGGCGAATCGATCGAAAAAACGTAGTCAATTTATCGCCGCATTCCTCGCTGAGGACGCCTTCACGGACATCGACGGCATGATTGAGGCGTGGATCTTCGGTCAGTGCAAAAAGAGACCGAACGGCCCCGGCCTTTGGATCTCGCGCTCCAAAAACCAACCTGTCCACTCGGGAGTTGACCAGCATCCCGGCGCACATTGGACAGGGCTCCAGGGTGACGTAAACCGTACAATCACAGAGGCGCCAGCTACCCAATTCCTCGGCAGCGCGACGCACAGCGATCAACTCCGCATGTGCCGTGGGATCCTGCCAGCTCTCGCGTCGATTGAATCCAGAAGCGATGATCTCACCTTCGAAAACAACGACCGAACCCACCGGGACCTCACCGCATTGTGCTGCTTTATCAGCCTGTTTCAGGGCTTCAAGCATAAACTTGCGGTCCACGTCCATGGGCATCTTGTGCTTGAACAAAAGGCAAAAAAAGAAACGCTCTTCAAATCGATCAAAGAGCGTTGCGTCGCACGACATTCAAGTAAGAACTGCGGCGCCGGACATGCCGGCGCCGCAGCCTAAGCGGGCCCGAAAGGACTCGAACCTCCAACCTACGGTTCCGTAGACCGTCGCTCTATCCAGTTGAGCTACGGGCCCATCACTTGCTGCGTCTTAGCACCGGCATTCCACCAGCGCAAGGCGGTTGAACGACGGAGCAGACAAAACAACGGAGAGGGAGGGATTCGAACCCTCGATACGCTTAACGTATACTCCCTTAGCAGGGGAGCGCCTTCAGCCACTCGGCCACCTCTCCAGACGTGTTTCTACTTCTCTTCAATTATCAAACATCTCGAAGCGGAGGAGGTGGGATTCGAACCCACGAAGCGTCACCGCTTGCCGGTTTTCAAGACCGGTGCCTTCAGCCACTCGGCCACTCCTCCACCAGCGGTCTCCCAGGACCGAAATCTAAAAACCGATCCAGGGCCGGAGAGTGTACCCAGCAACGAACAACCGTCAAGCAATATTCGTGGAGCCGTGCCACCGGCATGTAAAACACGCTGATTTTGCCGCAAAAAGATGGGGTGAACAACACATCTATACGTAAAGTATGGACGATAGCCCGATGATCATGTAAACCCGTGAGGAACCGTGGAGTAATGATTAGAAAGGATGATGAGTCCGTTGTATTCCGAGGCAGTTATGATGGTTCGAATTACGTGTTGGTCCGCCCTTCTCACCGTCGCTTTGCTCGCAAGTACTCCGGCCTGGGCCCAGGCCGAAGACGAAGAGCCCGCTGTGCCGGCCGAAGTCGACGAAACCACAGAAGACGATCCTGCCGAGGAGGGGGAAGCCGAAGGGCCGCGCCGAGAGGCCGAAGAGGAAGCCGAAGGTCCCCGGCGAGAGGCCGATGAGGAGGACGAAGATGCCGAAGGCCCCCGGCGAGAAGCTGCTGATGAGGAGGACGAAGATGCCGAAGGCCCCCGGCGAGAAGCTGCTGATGAGGAGGACGAAGATGCCGAAGGTCCCCGGCGAGAAGCTGCTGATGAAGAGGACCCGGAAGAAGCAGACGACCTCGATGAGCCCGCAGATGTTGAGCCCACAGATGATGAACTCGTAGATGATGAACTCGCAGATGACGAAGAGGCTATCGTCGACGTTCCAGCCGAGCGGCTGGTCGAAGACGATGAGCCATTCCACGATCCACAGGCCGGATTCGCCTTTGCCCCGGCCTATGCGGAACCGCAAACCGGAGTCCGAGTCCTCGGAAATGTCGAAGACGGCGACCCCTGGGTATTGGATATCGGCGGCTATATCCGCGCCGGGTATACCTATATCGAGGCCGATCCGGACCACGAACTATTCGGTCGAAATGATGGCTTTAGACTCGCCGACGCGCGATTGGTCATGCGCGGTGAATTGGACTACGGCTTAGGGTTTATCATGTCCCTCGACGCCGGAAGTCGCCTGGTTCGCACCTCGCCGGATTCTCCGGTGGAGGAGTTGGCGGTGCGTATGACCGATACCTACGCCTACTACGCGCCCTTTGATTTTCTGGAATTCAACCTTGGTCAATTCAAGGCCCCCTTTGATGTCGAAGATCTCATCTCGACTTCGAACCTACTATTTATCAACCGTTCCGTGGCCAATCGGGGCGTTCAAGACGTGGAGGGATTCAACGTCCAGGGCATGAGCCAGAGCCGTCAAATCGGACTCCAGGCCCGCGGTCAATATCCGATCCTCGACGATGAGGATGGCCCGATGGTCAGCTACGCGGCAGCAGTCGCCAATGGCAACGGCCCCAACCGCTCAATGAACGAAAACGACCGCCTCGCCTACTACGGCCGCCTCTCCTTTCACTGGGGTGATATGATCGCCATCGGCGGCGGTGCCTTTATCAACGACCGCACCTTTGGCGACCCACCGAACCAGGTGGATAGAGAAACGTGGGGCTGGACTGCAGACGTACAGGCGAGCCTGTATGGCGCGTCCCTTTTGGCCAACGTGGTCAGTGAAACGCGGGAAGTACCGGAACTCGAGCAGGACCCGGAGACCACCGGATTGGGCTACCAGCTTCAACTGGCATACGAAGAACCCTATTTCGGATTTCAACCGGCGTATCGCTTCGCCTATTATGACCCGACCTCCGATCACGGCGGCGAGGGACCGGACGACTTTTTCGAGGAACAAGCGCTGACCTATCACACCATCGGCCTCAATTATAACGCGCCGTATTATCCGTTGCGCCTGATGGCCAACTACACGATCACCGTCGAGGAAAGCGACGCCCGCTCTCTCGACAACGATCGCATCGATCTAATGGTACAACTCCAGTGGTAACCACGAGTAAGTCCCATGACATATGACGTCTCAGCTTTCGCCCGCCCCGTTCGCAACACTTTCTTTGTCGTTTTGGTCGCTGCCGTATTGAGCAGCTCGGCGGCCTTTTTATCGGGTTGCGACGACGACGAAGAGGAGACTCCCTACGCCACAGCCTACCAGGCCACGCACCGCGCGCAGCTCATCGGTGGCCCCGGTGCACTGGGCGAGGTCGGCGACTGGGTGCTGCAAAACGATCAGATCCGGGTCGTCGTCCAGGATCTCTCCTTTAATCGGGGAACCGGGCTCTTCGGTGGTTCGCTCATCGACGCCGATATCGTGCGCCAAGACGGCCAGGGCGATCCCTTTGGAGGAAACGGCCGCGACAGCTTCGGCGAAGCCTTTCCGGCCTTCTTTCTGGAGGTCATCGACCCCGACGAGATCGTCATCGTCAATGATGGCTCCGATGGGGAGGCAGCGGTGCTCGAAGTACGTGGACGAGGCGGCGAATTCGTCACCATGCTTCGCTTTTTCAATCAAGCCATGGTTAACGCCTACGAGGTCGCTGAAGGTGATATGACCGACGGCCTATTGCCGGACTCCGACGGCGACCCACTGGTCACGTTTACGGCCCGTTATATTCTGGAGCCGGGAGCCAGGCATGTGCGCATGGAGACCGAAATGGTCAACGAAACCGACGACACCCTGGCGTTTCCCAACAGCGCCATCGTCTCCGTGTTGCAATCGGTGCTGGGCGTCAACCTCGGCGACTTCACAGTACCCGTGGGAACGGCGCTGGGCTTCGGAGCGATGAACGACCTCTTTTTGCCGGGGATGGGCTACGATATCCGCTTTGGACTCGAGGAGCTGTACCAGACCCAAACCGTTGAATTGCCGGCCATCCCCGGCCATATCACCGATGTTCTGGCGACATCGAGTACCGACGGCATCAGTTACGGATTCGCAAGCGCCCCGGACCGGAGCAATAACTTTCCCTATCATCTCCAGGACCACTACGGTCAGGTGGCGCCCTACGACATGGTCTTTTTATTCGAGGCCGCCGGTTATGGGGGAGCGTTCACCCATGGGATTCCCGACGAGATGGAGGCCGGCGAGCGCTTTACGGCCGTCAATTACTTCATTGTCGGCTCCGGTGACGTGGCCAGTATCCGCGACGAGGTCTACGAACTCCACGAACAACAGACCCAGACGGTGACGGGCCGCGTCTATGACGAGGTCTCCCGCGAGGCCGCCGGCGCCCATGCAAACGTATTCTTTTACGATGCCTCCGAGGAAAGTTGTGGCGGCGGCGAACCGACGATCGTCAATCAGGCCTTCACCAACTCCGAGGGCTATTTCGAGCTGCAGCTTCCCCCCGGCGACTATTGTTTTCGCAGCCGATACCAGGGGGATACGAGCGAGCTGGTGGCGTTTGAGGTCGGTGATGATGAGCCGACCAACCTGGTCGTGCCGGCGCCGTCGGCCGGCCGCATCGACGCCATGATCGTCGATCAGACCGGAAACCCGATCCCTGCCAAAATGACCATCGTCGGTGAATACGACCCAATCGCCGATCCGGAGACCGGTAATTACGACGTGGAATTGCGGCATTTTCTCTTCGATTTGAGCGTCGGTGAGCGGTGGCGAACCAACGAGTCCGTTCACCTCGACCCCGACGATTCTTCACCGCGGAAATTTATTGAAAATATCGAGTTTTCCAGCGCCGACGGGCGAGCATCGGCGACTGTCACCCCTGGTGAGTACACCGCTTATTTCAGCCGTGGAAACGAGTACGAACTGGTGGCCAAAGAGATCGAGGTCGGCCCCGGCGACGTGGTGGGGCTCAACGCCCAATTGGAGCGCCAGATCAACCCCGAGGGTTATCTCAGCGGTGATTTCCACCTGCACGCCGCCGGCTCCATCGACAGCGGCCTCGACTACAACGAGCGCGTCATCAGCGTCGCCGGAGAGGGCGTCGAGGTCGCCGTCTCCTCGGACCACAACTACATCTCCGACTTTATGCCCTATATCCATCGCAATAACCTGCAGCCCTTTCTGCGATCCATTATCGGTCTGGAGCTGACCACCCTGGAAGCCGGGCATTTTAATGCCTTTCCCCTGCGACAGGATATCACATCGCAAAACCGGGGTTCCATCGCGTGGCAAAATATCCCGCCCCAGCAGATTTTCGACGATCTGCGCTCGATGGGAGCTGTCGACCCGGACGACACCATCATCCAGGTCAACCACCCGCGAGACTCCATTTTGGGCTATTTCAACCAGCACTACGTCGATGCGTTGACCGGCGTGGCCGACCTGCCCATCAATACGGCCGACAACTTCATGGACGAGATCTTCGCCACCGTCATCTCTCCCAACGGTCCCGCCTTCGTGGACACCATCGAAGACGGCGACGACATCGAGTATCGCTCCACGTTTAGCTACGACTTCGACGCCATCGAAATTTACAACGGAAAGCGCATCCACCTGCTCCATCATTTTCGGATGCCCTACGACGAAGACGAGCTTCCGCCGGCCCTGGAAGCGTATTTCGAAGAAGAGGGCATCGACGACATTCCGCCCAAGGGAGCGATTGTATGCGACGGCGACGAAGTGGCATTCGCCGGTGGACTCGACGATTGGTACAACTTTCTCAACTATCGGCGACCCGACGGGGAGTATCGGCGTTACACGGTGACAGGCAATTCCGACAGCCATCACTACGCCGCCCCCGGTGATCCGGAACCGGGCTTTCCCAGAAATTACTTCTGGGCCGGACACGACGACCCCCAGCAGATGCGTCCCCAACAGTTGGTCGACGCACTCCAAAACCAGCACAATATCGTGACCAACGGTCCCTTCATCAATATGTCCGTCGACGGTCAACCCTTGGGCAGCACCGTTCCCGTCACAGATGGCACGGTCACCCTGCAACTCGAGGCGCAGGCGGCGGATTGGGTCGTCGGCGACGGCGGATTGGAGTACACCATCGTCGCAAACGGAGAGCGCATTCACACCGGAGATATCAACCTCACCGATCGGCAGTGGCAAGAGGAAGTCGTCATCGATTTCGATGATTACGACATCCACTTTGCCGACGACGGCATCCGCGATACCTGGTTCGTCCTCGAGGTCGAAGGGGATAATAATCTCTTTCCCGTCGTCCAACCCGCCGAGATTCCCCCGGTCCCCTTCGACGAGGCTCTCGGTGCAATCGCCGGCCCCTTTGGATTCGGAGACACGGTGGAGGGACTCGTCCCAGAGGAGCAGACCGACGTCTATCCCATCGCATTTACCAATCCCATCTGGGTCATCGACGATGAGGACGGCTCGGGCCGCACCGAATTTGAGCCCCCGGAGCCACCGGAGATGGTCTGTGACGACGGATCCGCCAGCCGCAATCTGCTCGTCGACGGCCACCATCACGGCCATGATCACAGCCACGGCCATGATCACAGCCACGACCACGGTGAACTCACTGGCGAGCGCCGCCTCGATACCCACAGCATCCCCCGCGATCACCATCACGGACACGAGCATCTATTGCTGAAACGCGAACAAGGTCAATTGCGCGACGTCCGCGCAATCTTCGACCACTGGCACGAGCACTGATCCGATGAACGCCCACCGACTTTTCGCCCTTGTCCTGGCGTCCACGATCGCCGCCTTCACCCTGGCCTCCCATTTACCTGCGGAGGCCCACGAATTCGATCCGGAGCGCCAGCTCGTCGTCCAGGTCTTTCCGGATCACGTCGATATTCTCATCTTATATACCGAGGCTCCCGGCGAGCGCAGTGAACTCTTTACGGCCCTGTTCGGATTCGGGGCCTTCGGCGAGTTCGGCGACGAACTCGAGGAGCTTGCCAAGCAGGCCTTTTTGCCCCGCATGTTGGATGGACTGGAGTTTGAGGTCGTCGGCGAACAGCCTCGAACTCAAGAGCCGGAGCTTCGCTTCGAAGATCACGACGGCCACCTGATGGCCGCCGCATTCGTCCGCTACGACGTCGAGACATTAGACGATCGGGAGCGACGCACATTTGTGGTGCGCGCCCGAGATCGCTCCTTTCTCGACACCTCAGTCACCATCTACGGTGGTGACGGGCTCCGAATCCTCCCCGATGGCCCGCTCGTTCAAAGGGTCGTCGAACCCATGCAATTCGATCTACTCCGGGGGCAAGATCGCCACATCACTTTTTCTCATCGCTGATCGCTATCCTCAGCGGCGCAACTCCTCTCCCGCTCCGCCGATCTTGGCCCGCTGTAAATCGTAGACGATGGCCTCAAAGATCTGTTCACGGCGCTCGTTGGACATCGCACGTATCGATGCCGAGGGATGAAAGGTGACGATCAACTCCTGTCCCCACTGGGTGTGCAGCCACTGCTCGCGGGTCTCACCGATGCTCAGCGCCCGACCGGCCAGACTCCGGGCCGCCACGGTCCCCATGGCCACCACAATTCGGGGATCGATCTGCTCCAACTCGGCCTGAAGCCATGGATTGCAGGCGTTGATCTCGGCAACCCGCGGCGTGACCCCCTGCCGGGTCCCATTGCTTCGTTTTGATTTGAAGTGCTTGACGGCGTTGGTGATATAGATCTGATTTCGGTCCACTCCCACTTCTTCCAGGGCTCGATCCAATGCCTGGCCCGCCGGTCCGACAAAGGGTCTTCCCGTCTCGTCTTCTCGACGACCGGGCTGCTCTCCTACCAACACAATCTCGGCATCCTCGGGGCCCTCGCCGAACACCACGTGTGTCGCCCCCTGCCACAGCGGGCATCCCCGACAGTGACGCGCAGCTTCCGCCATGCTCTCTAGATCGCGCTCTTCCGGTACAAATGGATTCGCCGTGGGATAGTCCTCACGAGCCATAACAAACTCCGGTGCAATAGTGTCGATTGTCTCTCCCCAATAAATCTCGACACAACCGCCAGTGGTCCGACAAATAAGTTTTTTGAATGATTCGGCGAGGACTGGACGACGAGGTCGAAGCTGTCAAAGCGAGGCGATATAAGTGTATCGTCGAGATTTGACGGCAAAGAGATCGTCGTTCAGGACCGCCGAAGCACCGAAAGGATTTGTTTGTTGGACCACTAAGCTCCCAATTTGTGGTAGGTCCTCGAAAGCTCGGAAAGTCAAAACGGAAACGATGGGTATCAGGTATCGTCCCTCAGCGGCGCAGTGCCCGCGTCATCGCATCCAGGGTGGACTCGATTTCGGTGACGCTTTTGGGGCGGGCCATCATCTGTGCCATCTGCTCCGGAATCGGTACTTCTCGCTCCACGAGGGGCTCGACGACATCCGGAAATTTGGCGGGATGAGCGGTGGCTACGACGACGGCGAGTTCGGAGTCCAGCTTTTCGCGTACCGCAATCCCGCAGGCTGTGTGGGGATCCCAGACCTCGTCCCAGGCGTCGGGACCGCGGCGAATGGTATCGCGGATCGCGTCGTCGTCGACCCGGTAGGCCGTCAGTTGCTGACGCAGAGAATCAGCCGTAGGCCATCGGTGGGTGATGCGCTCAAAATTACTGGGATCGCCGACATCCATCGCCGTCGCCAGTGTTTTTCGGGTCTCGAAAGGCTTCCATTGACCCGTTTCCAGATAATTGGTGATCGGCCGGTTGGCGTTCGTCGCCAACACCACCTGGCCGATGGGAAGTCCCATCTCGCGGGCATATAGACAGCCCAGGGAGTTGCCGGCGTTGCCGGTGGGAATGACAAAATCGGGCTTGCGTCCCGTCTCGCGCCACAATCGAAGGCTCGTGGTGGCATAATAGGTCATTTGCGGCAGCAAACGCCCGACATTGATGCTATTTGCCGATGAAAGCCGTCGGTTTTCTCGCCACCACCGGTCGGCGAAGGCATCTTTGACCATCTTCTGACAATCGTCGAAATCACCATCCACGGCGAAGCTGGTGATATTCTCACTCCAACAGGTCAACAGCTTCTCCTGACGCTCCGATACCCGCCCCTGCGGAAAGAGCACCACCACTTCACAGCCCGCCCGATCATCGAAGGCCGCCGCCACCGCGGCCCCAGTATCGCCAGAGGTGGCCACCAAAATGGTGAGCAAATCGTCGACTTCAGCCTCCAGCCGCTCCAGACTGGAGGCCAAAAAGGCGGCGCCCACGTCTTTGAACGCCGCCGTAGGACCGTGAAATAACTCCAGTACACGGGTGGTGGGACCGACTTCACGGATTGGAACCGAAAACCCGTAGGTGTCTCGACAGATTTCACCAAGTGCGTCGGACAGCACATCGCCCTCGAAAAAGGGCTCCAACATACGCCGGGCAATCTCATCGTTGGACTCCAGACCGTCGAAGGCATCGATGCCGAGATCGGGCAGATTTTCGGGGACATAGAGTCCGCCGTCCGGCGCTAACCCGCGGCGAATCGCCTCCGAGACGGTTGTGGTATCACTTTCGTCGCGCGTGCTGTGAAATTTCATCTGATCTGCCCTTCAAAATGAGTCGAACGATTCAAACCTTCCACCAGATGAGCTCCATTGACGCTGATCGCACCGGTCCAAACACTGGTGTCGCACCCCTCGGCGACAAAGGCATCGGCCATCTGCTGGGCGGCGAGATCCGCGCTCTTTGCAGAACGACACCAGGCAAAAACCGTCGGTCCCGCTCCGGAGATAGAACTTCCCAACACCCCCGCCTCGTCGGCGGCGCGGCGCACGGCGGTCAATCCCGGAACCAGTGGCGCCCGGTGTGCTTCGATCAACACATCCTCCAACGAGCGTCCGATCAAGTCCAGATCGCCGCGATAACATCCAGCGATAAAGCCCGCCAGATTGGCCGACTGCTCCACGAATTGGGCCACCGGCAATTCATCGGGAATGGCCTGACGAGCCCGCTTGGTGTCCACCCGGCGATGTGGATATACCACGGCGCAGCGAATCTGCTCGGGAACGGGGATTTCGATGATGTCGACGGGGTCGATGGATCGGGTCAATGTCAGTCCACCGAATAGACATGGTGTCACATTGTCGGCGTGGATTTCACCGGTGGCCACAGCTTCACCGAGCAGCGCATAGTGAAGCAATTCCGGGCGCGATAGCCGGCGATTGATGAGGCTATCGGCGGCGACGATGGAGGCCACCGCCGAGGCCGCCGAACCGCCCATTCCGCTTCCCAGCGGGATTCCCTTCTCGATTCGGACCTCGAATCCAAAATCGAGATTCAAATCATCGATCAACTCCACGAGACCGGCCGTCGCCGTATTCTCCGTGGCATCCGTCGGAAGGTCGGTGACCACGCCCGTGATCTCAGCGATTCGAACCGTCGATTCGTCTATGCGCGTGACTTCTACTCGGTCCCCCGGTGATGCCAGGGCAAATCCCAGGATATCGAAACCGACCGCCACATTTCCCACCGTCGCCGGAGCAAAAGCCGTCGCGACATCGTCCTCCGTCGCATCACCCATCAATTGCCTCCCAGATAGGCCGCCAATCGCAGCACATCGGCGAATACTCCGCCGGCCGTGACATGGGGACCGGCGCCCGGCCCCTGCACGATAAGCGGGTTTTCACTATAGCGCCGGGTGTGAAATTGGACGATATTATCCGTCAATTTAAGCCCCGCAAACGGATGAGTCAGCCGATAGCGCTGCACACCGACGGTGGCCTCCCCGTTGCGGTCGATGCGACCGACGTAACGCAATACCTGATCCTCTGCCGCGGCCTCGCCCACCATCTTTGCCATCTCCTCGTCGAGGCTGCCGAGGCTCGACATAAAATCTTGGACCGAACCCTCGCCTGAACCCTCCGGAACGAGCCCTTGGAGCTCGATATCTTCGACCTCCAATTCGAGACCCATCTCCCGGGCCAGAATCGTCAGCTTCCGCGCCACGTCCATACCGGAGAGATCATCTCGGGGATCTGGTTCCGTAAATCCCCGTTCATGGGCCTCGGAAACGATCTCGGAGAAGGGTTTCGTGCCGTCAAATTGATTGAATAAATAGGCAAACGTGCCGGATAAGATACCCTCGATGGAGCGGATCTCATCGCCGGTCTGTCGTATGTCGGCCAAGGTCTGCAATACGGGTAACCCGGCGCCCACCGTCGTTTCATAGAGGTAATGAACCCCCGTTTTTTTCGTCCGCCTCTTCAGCTTGCGGTACTCCTGGAGCGGACCGGAGCATCCCTTTTTATTGGGCGTCACCACGTGAATCCCGCGCTCGATCCAGTGCCGATGGCGGCGCGCTACACCGGCGCTCGCCGTGCAGTCGATGATCACGCTGTGGGGGTGGTAGTCGGTTTGCACATGATCGACGAATGCCTCCAGGTCTGCCTCGGTATCACTTTCCTCAAAACGCTCTCGCCACCCATCGAGATCGATTCGGTCGTCGGCGAGCAACATAGTAGAGCGAGAAGCGATCCCACGTACGCGCAGATCGATATCGTCTTCCGTGGCCAAACGCTCCACCCCTTGCGCCAACTGCTCCAGCAATGTAGCCCCCACATTGCCGGGACCGATAATGCCCACCGAAAGGGTCTGACTCGACAGATAAAATCCGGAGTGGACGGCCCGCAGTGCACGGGTCCGCTCATGACTGTCGATGACCACTGAGATATTTCGCTCCGAGGCTCCCTGAGCGATGGCTCGAATATTGACACCGGCCTTCCCCAGAGAACCGAAGAATTTGGCCGCCACACCGGGCATCGATGACATACCATCGCCCACGACAGCGAGGATGCTGCAGCCCGGGGTCACATCGATCTTCTGTAGATAACCGTGGTGAAACTCGGAGAAAAACTCCTGTTCGACCACGCCGGCGACCTGCGGCGCCTCCGCGTCGGGGACCGCAAAGCAGATCGAATATTCCGAGCTTCCCTGCGAGATCATGACCACCGAGATATCGGCGTTTCGAAGGGCCCCGAAGAGGCGATTGGCAATGCCGGGAACCCCCATCATGCCCGCCCCCTCCAGGTTGCACAGGGCCATGGAGTCGATCGCCGCAAGTCCCTTTACCGTGGATTCCGAAAGTTCTGGGTCGCCGGGGGCGTGAATGCGGCTTCCCGGCAGATCGGGCTGGAAGGTATTTCGGATGAAAATCGGAATGTCGGACTCGACGGCCGGCGTCATCGCGCTGGGATGAATGACGGCAGCTCCAAAATAGGCGAGCTCCATGGCCTCTTCGTACGACAGCTCGTCGAGGACTTCCGCATCGGGAACTTGATTTGGATCGGCGCTCATCACGCCGTCGACATCGGTCCACAGACTGATCGAATCCGCGCCGAGTAGACGGCCGAAGATCGATGCCGAGTGATCGCTTCCGTTTCGACCCAGCGTGGTCGGAATTCCCTCCGGTGTGGAGGCGATAAACCCGGTGATGACCAAGATCTCCGGGCTTCGTGCCCGCATCCAGTGCTCCAATTTCTCGCTGGAGGCCTCCCAATCCACGACCGGACCGAGCTCTCCGGCGTTGACGACCAGCACGTCGCGAGCGTCGAGCCAATCGACACTGCGGCCTCGCGACGCCAGACAGCCCGCCAGAATCTGCGCCGACCACAACTCGCCATAACCAGCGATCAATTCCTTGGCCGTCTGCGATGCCCGCCCCAAAAGCCACACCGCGCGAAGCACATCTTCGATATCTCGAAAATCGTCCTTGATCGACGACGCCGTCGCCACCCGATCCGAGGTCTCGATGAGTTCATCGAGCACCCGAAGATGATGATCTCGCAATTCATCGAGAGCGTCTCGGTATCCCCGGTCTCGTTTTCGAGCTTCGTCGAGAATACTCAGTAGTTCGTCGGTGACGCCGCCCATCGCCGAGACCACTACGGCTCGCCGGGCGTCCTCGGAGGACTCCGCGATATCGGCCACCCGTTGCACCCGCTCGGCACCGGCGAGGCTGGTCCCGCCGAATTTATGAACACTCCACTGCTGCGCCTTGCTCGTCGTCATGACCACACCACTTGCGAAGGGGAAAAATCGATCGAAGCGCGCCGATAGTCACGAAAACCACTCGATAGCGCAACCCCTATACGCTCAGATGCAGGGATATCGCAAAGGCATTACATGGTATCTCCACGCGGCAAACCTTGCCCGCTCCTCGCCGAGCGCGGGCAGCCTTGCCCGCTCTTCGCGGAGCGCGGGGCAGCCTTGCTTCGCTCCTCGCGGAGCGCGGGCAGCCTTGCCCGCTCCCATAAGACTTTCACCTCCTAAGCGCTCCATCCAAGCCCTCCGCGGTCTCACTCAGAGCTTCGAAAAACGACCGTTGCCACGAAACGGGGAACACCACCCTCCCCAATCGATCTGGATCCCCCGGTTTGTGTCCATGCCAGTCATTGCTCGCCGTTTTCCCGAGGCTGTTGCGATCGGCGAGGCGAATCAGGCGTTCTTCGCTCCTCCGGTTATGCGATGGATGGCGGACCTCCAATCCCCACAATCCAGCATTGTGCCAGCGTTCGAAGTGTTCGGAGACATCGGAATACCGACCCGGATGTGCGAGTACGGCCATTCCTCCCGCGTCGCGGATCATCTTGATCGCCTCCACGACGGGAGGCCGCAGCATCGGGACATACCCCGGACGGCTGGTCCCCAGCCAGCGGTCGAAAGCCTTATCCGTCGAGGCGACGTGACCCCGCTTTTGGAGAGCTTTTGCCAGATGAGGCCTGCCCAGGTTTCCACCGCCGGATACCTCGATGACGTCCTCGAGTGTGACCTCGACGCCCAACTCGCACATCCGATCGACCATTCGTGCCATGCGATCTAGGCGGGCCTCGGTCATCTCGACCCCGTAGGAACTAAGATCACGATCCGCGGTATCCACTCCGTATCCCAACACATGGATGGACTCTCCCTGAAGTTCGGCGCTGACCTCGATCCCGGGCACGAAGCCGAGACCGAGCTCTGTTGCTGCCTCTCGCGCCGCATCACATCCCTCGATGGAATCGTGATCGGTGAGAGCCCACAGGTCGACCCCGGCGTCGCTCATCAATTCGGCGAGCCCCGACGGCGAAAACTTCCCATCACTGGTCGTCGAGTGACTGTGAATCTCCATCGTCATTGGCTCGTTCATCGTCCCGACCTCCGGCACAGTAAAAGGAATCGGAATTCATAGTGCGCCCCTCGGCTTGGAAATCAAGCATCGTGAACTCACCGCTCGAATCACCTGCAAGAAGTTGCGAAAACACCTCGCGCTCCATCTTCGATGAGCCGACCAACTCGTTGATCCCGTCGAGGCGACTCGAAATTTCATATTCGTAGAGTCCGTCGCAGCGACGCTGCAATAGGTCGAGCCGCAGCCGCTCCAGAGCGCTTCGGAGCCGTTCTTGACGGGCCCACAGCGCGGTGGCCACCCCATCGATCTGCTCGCATTGGAGCATCTCCTCTTCCAACTCCTCGAGAGCGGCCTGTAATTCTTCACCGCCCCCTTCCTCGCCGCCGATCTCACGCAATTTTTCGTGTCGGCGCTCGATTTCTCGGCGCCGGGCCTTCGGATTATACGAAGCGATGAGTCGTTGCTGGTCGACGACCTGCCGCCAGGCATCGAGAGCGGCGTCCACAACCTCCTGTATCCCCTCGTCGCGTTCATCGTCCTTTAGTGCTGCCATCAACTCCGCGCGCACCTTTGCGATCTGTGCCGACTCCTCGCTTCTGGTATCGCTGGCCGACCCTGGCCTGGAGAACAGCCGTCTACGCGGCGTCGGTGACGCCGTGGAAGCCGGAGTCCTCATCAATCGTGGAATGTCGAGGCTCATAGCAGCTACGGCACCACAAAAGCCCCACACAACCGCCGGCAGATGGGCGCTCCACTCCGTCGCCCAACCGGCGCTAAAGCCCGGAGGTACCAACCACAGCCCTGTCCCGGCGATCAGAGCGGCTGCCAGGGCCGCACTGGGATTGCGGTCGCTTTCGGGAAGCCAGAACCACCGGCTGGCGACCACACCGGCACCCAACACTGCACCGGCGAGCCAGGTCGAAAACTCCAGCGAAACCCCGGCGATCAATCCCAGGGCGATGCCCGACGCCGTTCGAAGCGTCGCCTCCATCCCATCTTCGGCCTGCGATGCATCACAGGCTCCCACCAACGCTCCAAATGCCACGACCAGCAAAAAATGCTCCGCTCCGGCGGCAATTTCAACCAGATACGGCGTCACCAGCACGGCCAGGATCCCGCCGATTACGAAAACCCAGGCGTCACTCGTCCGCAATTCCTTTTCCTCGCTCCGTTCCATCTCACACCTCTTTTGCGCAAAACCATTGATTGTCGGACACCACTAGCCACACATGACCTCCCCCCGGGATCTGTGACTCCGCTATTGCCCCCGCATCACCTCGACCGACTGCACGGACTCTTCAGCCACCCGATTTCTTGCCCCCTGGCTCGACGGCAAGAAGTCTTTGACGGTCGATCCCACTCGTTGAAGCCGGTCGTCGACGCGACGAGCCTTTTCGGAGTCCTCATCGATGTCGTATTGCTGACGCACCACATCGACACGCTGTCGTTCTCGTTCCAAACGCTGCTGCGCACCGGCCTGGTCACCCCGGGAGTACATATCGATGGCCTCCTGGATGGATTCCTGGGTGCGCAATTCGTCGACCCGAGCGATCACATCGCTATCGATGGAGGCCCGGACCTGCGCCTGACTGGCGACGGTGGGGGCGTCGATGGCCAGTGCCGCCCCGGCTGAGTCGCCCGTGATTCGATCGACGTAGTGGCCGCGCACGTCGAGCAACTCGCGCACTTCACCGACCGCCGCCTTGTCGACTCGCAACTCCACCACCGCACTTCGCCGATCGTCGGTATGCAATTCCCCCAAACTGATCTGTTTTCCGCCGTTGATCGGGTCGCCACTGAATCCGTAGATATCGGCGATTTCGACCCCCTCGGCGGGTCGGATATCGATCTTCACACCGGAGGCCACCGTCGACTGCAGATCCTCGATCTCGTCGCTGAACGCCAATTCCAGATCTGCTGCATCGGCGACATGCCGGAAGTTCCCGGCCCCTTCCAGCGCCATGGAGGCCATCAAACTGGCGTCGTATTGAACCCCAAAACCCAGCGTGCTCACCGTGATTCCCTGCTGACGAATCCCGGCGGTCTTGGCGCTCAATCCCTCGGTGTCGGTGATCCCCACATTCGGGATTCCGTCGGTCATCAACACCACCCGATTGAGCATCTCCGGATCGCGGTGACCCTTGACCTGGTTGAAGCCATCGAGAAGTCCCCCGCTGATATTGGTGGTACCTCCAGCGTAGATCCCGTCGATCGCTTCGTGCAAACGTCTCTGGCCGCTTGCGTCGACCGGCGTGGACCCCACTTCGATCTTGGAAGTATTATCAAAGGTAATCAGAGCGATCCGGTCGCGTTCATCGAGTGCATCTACGAAGGTCCGAGCCGCCTCTTTTGCCTTCTGCATCGGCTCACCGCGCATCGAGCCGGAGCGATCGATGACCAGTGCCACATTGAGCGGCGCCCGGGTCTCCGGCCTAAGCTCGCCGGCTTTGACCTGGAGATCGACATAGATTTCGTCAAAACTGGCGGAGGGTAACTTTCCATGCGACAATGCTGCGGAAAAGTCCAACGCCTGTCCCTGGGCCAGATCTGTTGTATCGATCCCGTCGGGAACAGGCTCCGGCGGCAAGGGAAGCGGCGTCTGCGTCGGATCCGTTGGCTCGACCTCCAATGTTTCCATGGCCCCGAGCACGACAGCGAGACCGAGTAGTGTAATAGCGACGGCGGCAAATGCGGAAAATGTCTTCATGGTCAACCTCCTGATGCAGAACGCGTCCTGTCATGGGACTCCAGTGCGGGCTTCAGAAGGTTTCAACGGTGAAGTTTTGAAATGGATCTAAACTTTTTTTATTTTCCTCGAACCATCGCCGGTTTTTCGCACCAACTCGGGGAATGGAATGGGCGCAACATGGCATTGATGTGATGGATGGTCGGCCGTCGTTGGCTGGTCTTTTTTTCGGATTTATACCGTGGAATAGCGACACGAAATGGCTACTCGTTTTACAATTCCCATGATCGCACTTGCGGTCCATCTGTCATGCTGGATCGTCGGCTGCGACACTGAGGCCGACGAAGTCGACGTGTCGTCGACTCCCACCTCGGTGGCAGCTCAGACGGAGTCACCAGTCGTCGCCGTGGTCAATGATCGGGAGATCACCAACGACGAAGTGCAGGCGCGGCTCAGCCATATCGAGGAGCTATACCGCAATACACAGCGGCCCTTCGACAACGAGACCCGGGCCGCCAAACGACAAGAAGTCATCCAGCGGCTCGTCGACCGAGAGTTGTTGCGCCACCACCTCGCCGAAAGCGATATCGAGGTCGATCCCGATGTTGTCGACGAGAAAGTACAGCGCCGCATCGACACCGAATTTGGCTCCACCGCCGCATTTCACCGCTATCTCGATAGCGAAGACCTGACGGTCGGTGACTTTCGCGAACGGCTTCGCGAAGAGACTCGTCTTAAACAACTGATTGCCCAGGACGTCGATCGCGACGAGATCGACGAACAAAAATTGCGCAATCACTATGAGCGAATCGCCAATCGGCGTCCCGCCGACGATCGGGTCCGGGCATCCACCGTCTCCGTCGAATTCCCCCGCTCCATCGATGGCGATACACGCCGGCAATTGCGCGCGATGATCTCGGAGCAGCTCGACGACCATTCCGAAGTCGGCTCCCCCGTAGAACTGCAAGCGCGGCTCGACGAGATCGGTACCGATCTGGACCCATCCATCAGCACACGCACCGGGGCCCCCAGGTGGTTTGAACGAAACCAGCTCCGCCCCCGCACGGCGCGGGTTCTCTTCGCCGACGATACGCTCATCGATCGCCCATCGGATATCATCGACACCGCCACCGGGGTTCAGACCTACTGGATCCATGATCGACGCGGAGCCGGTATCCGAGGCTTTGACGAAGTCGAGAACTTGCTGCGCGATCGAGCGTACAGAAGCCAGATCGAGAAACGCCGCCGTGAATTGGTTCAACAACTGCGCAGCGATGCCACCATCTCGATCCACGCCTCCGACGAACCTCCTTTGTCGGAGATCGCCGAGCCATGAGCCATTGCTTCCGGGTCTTTTTTGCGCTCTTTGCTTTGTGGTTGTGCCTCGCCGCTCCAATCTCCACCACCGCCCATCAGGTCCCGAGCGATGGAGTCTCCCCGAGACCGATCCATCACTTCGAGATCTTCTTTGGATACGAAATCCCGGAGGACGCTTTTCCGCTTTCCATCGTCTTCGTCGGCGAACCCATCGATGGGCTCACCAACGCACAGATCACCGCTGCCATCGAGGAGGCAGCCAACGCATGGAATCAGGTCCCCTGCTCCTTTGCCCAATTTCAATGGGCCGGATTCCGCAACTCTTTGGACGACGTAGCCGACGATGAGCTGCCGATCTATTTCGGCGATATGCCCGATGAACTCAGCGATGTATTGGCCTGGACGCAACTACCGACAACAGCACCTCCCGAGGGGCTATCGACACGCCTCAACGCCAGCGATTATCGCTGGTCCATCGACCCTCATCCATTTCAGCACATCGACGAACCGCAACGCCCCATTATCTCCCTTCCGGCGGTATTGAGCCATGAATTCGGCCACATGCTGGGGCTTGCCCACACCGAGGCGCACAACGCGGCCACCATGGCCGCCAACTATCTGGCCGACGGCAGCCAGGCCACCTTGAGCGCCGATGACAAACTCGGCGCGTGTCACCTCTATCCCCGCGCTGAGAGCGAATGTGTGGACGATTCCGATTGCCCCTTGAGCGCTCCCTGTATCGACGGGGAATACGGCGATGTCTGTGATATCCACCTCGGAGACATCGGTGAGTACTGCGCCTACGATCTTCTCCATTGCCCCGGATTTTGTCAGATCGAAAATGAGCAGACGGGCACCGGTTATTGCTCGAAGAGCTGTGATCACGACGAGCAATGCACCGACCATTATTCCTGTCTTTCACGCCATGGGAGTACGGGCTCGCGATGTACCTTTTCCCCCGACGCCGATGCCACGGGAAACAGTTGTTCCTCGACCGAACAAGCCCCCTTCCTTCCCGCCATCCTGGCGGCTATGGCGATGGGTTGGATAAGCCGACGTCCCGTGGTTTGTTTACCCTGACCATGCCACCGAGTTGAGCATCTCTCGGAACGTCTCGAGATAGGCATCGCGACGCGATTCGGCGAAAAAGGCCGTAAATACCCAGGCCCGATCGTCGCTATGGGTGTGCCAGACTAACAGGTGGTAGGTGTCGCGCTCCTCCCGGACCAAGGCATATTCGATCTCGACACCCGGCATCCCGGCGTAGCTCTTGTCGCTTTTCTGGCGATGGACCGTAAATCCGATCTGACGAAGATCGGTATCGAAGGCCCGCCAAAAGGTCTGCCAATCCGGCTCTCCAATATTGCTGCTGACACGGACCTCGATCTGAGCCTGCTCGTCGGATGCCGCCCGAAAGAGGGCCACCGCTCCATCTCCCGGTGAGGCGATATTCCAGCCGGTGGGCCGGGGAATGGTCACCTGCCCATCAAATAAGATCACCGACTCTGCGCGCGGTGAGTAAGTGATCTCGTCGTCGAGCTCTTCGCCAAATGCTTCGTCTTGCGACGCATCGGACTCATCGGCATTTTCTTCGGCCATCACCGGCGCAGCCAGCAACACCAACAGGCACACCACGACGGCCTGCCACCACACCCCACCGGCTATGCGTCTTCTTGGCACTTTCATCGCCGTCTCCATACTCGATCTCTTCAATCGACGATTCCGGTTGAGAAACGGGAATCATCAAAAGCACTAAGGCCCGCACATCAAGACAATGCGCGGGCCTAGTGGCGAAATCGTGGGATTTTGGCCTATTCGTCGTGAAAACTGATCGTCTCGATCACTTCGAGATAGTCCGATTCATGGTTTTCCCGCTCTTCGTCCTGCATATAGCCAATGGCCAACCAGGCCGTCTCACCGCGCAAAAATTCGAAGACTTTCACTTCCAGCGTCACACCGGAATGAGTGAATTCGTAATTGACGGACTTACCGTCGAAGGACCCGATGGTGTTCTCTTCCTCGGCGACCTTCTCGAAATTGGACTCCGTCAATGTGGAGTGAAAGGTGTCAAAGAAGACATCGGCCACCTCTTCGTTCATCAACTGAGTGCCAATGACCTGAATCTGACTCTGCGAGCCGGGATGCTTAAAGCTAGCGACTGCCTTGTCATCATCATGCGAGACCTCCCAGCCATCCGGCGGTGTAATCGTCACCCCGAACTCCTCATCTTCGACGGGCTCGGCGCTCTGTGCCACCGCCACCGTCGATATGGAGAGCGTCAATAAGAGGATGACCACGAAGCGAGCGGTTTTCATAAACGTCTCCTCACCATTTGAACGCGCAAAACGCGAGTGTTCTCTGAATTACGTGCGTCTTCGACGAAGCAGATTATGCGCAACCGGCTGGCTGCGCAAGGGGTAACACGCAAATTTTCATTGATCCGCCCACCAAGGGGTACCCGTCCCGAATCCAATCATACCATCTTATGTGAAATCTGGAGAACCTCCGGCGGGTGAAGCGTACCGCTATGGAACACTGATCTGTAGTGACCACATGCGAAGCGATGACTTTTGGCTTACTCCGTCCTACACTGCTCTCGATTCGACCTTGCCATGCATTCCACACATGCCCACGCCATTTTGGCAGTTCCGTCGTATGACAACATCGTTTGCTGCAAAACCTATTGTCCTTGCCGCTCTCCTCATCGCTGCGGCTGCTCTACTCGCTCCCTCCGTATCGGCCGATGAAGTCGCAACCGATGCAGAGGCCAGCGAGGAACAATCCCAGCCACAACCTCTCGCTGCTCCGCAGCCAGGCGATGACCTGATTCCGACGAGTCCGCTAAACGGCGGTGCCAACGTCGACGACGTCCCCGCCGTTCAGGTGGGCTCGCTGGAGCCCGGTATCGAACTGGCTCGCTCCCTGCTGCAGGACAACTTTAGCTATTTCTTGGAGCGCGAACCCCTGGGCTTCGATACGAAGCTCGTAGACCTACTCATCGACGACTTCGAATTTCTGCGTGCTCAAGCAGGTCAAGTCGTCACCGATCCCATGCTCCTCATCGATCCCATGGTGGGGTTGATCGTGGTGACACTATTTTTCGTGCTCTTCTTTTTGCTGGAACGCCAGGCCACGAACCTCGCCCACAGATTCCAAGCTCGAGCCCATCTGGACGTATCAGCGTGGCTGACATCATTTACCCGGACCATGATCTTGGTGACCGGTCGGACGCTGGCGATGGTGGTGTTGGTGGCGCTGAGCTATTTTCCGATTCGCGCCACCTTCGGAGCCACCGGTTGGACTCTATTATTGACCGACACCCTACTGCTGCTGTTGGTCTACCGGATCATCAAGTCCTCATTGCTGACCGTGTTGCGATTGAATCCCCGCGATGTCGAGACACAACGCCATTTCGCTCGGCTCGAGCACTTCGCAATTCTCGTTCTCCGAACCACCATCGGGTTTGCGATCGTCCTCGCCGCGATCGACCGATTCCAATATCACGAACAGATGGCGGCCTTCGTCTCTTTTTTATTTCGCCTAACCCTGGCGACACTCCCCATCTTTTTGTACGTCATCCGCGAGTCGGTCTTTTCCCTGTTGCCATCGCGATCTTCGTCACGGTTGTACCGCTCCCTTCGCGGTGCACTGACTAGAAATTACTACACCGTATTGACGGTGACGATCATCTTGCTGCTGTTCAATGTCGCCGGTTATCGGGAGGCGGCGACGTTTTTGCTCACCCGCGGCTATGCGCTGATCGTCATCGCCGTATTGTGGTTTGTCGTGTTGGAGCGACTCCACAGTCTTGTCGAGAGCCGCGTCGAGGAGGCCCAGCAGGCCGATGGCACGCCCTCTCCACTGCTGACGGCGCTGGAGCATTGGCTGATCGCCTTTGGGGCCCTGGTCATCGCCGGGATCACGTTGCGGCTATTAGGTCTTTACGATCCCATCATCGCCCTGGCGCAGGTCCCGTTGCTGTCGGTGGGTCAGCTCCAGCTCTCGCTGTATAATCTGGTCAATGTCATTTTGATCATCGTCGGCACCGTGTTGTCGATTCGACTGTTCAAAGCAGTGCTCAATGCCAAGCTGTATCCGGCCTTCAACGTCGATATTGGCGTGGCCTACGCCACGAATACCCTGATCAACTATGCCCTGGTGGTCGTGGCATTCATCCTGTGCCTGGTGGCCCTCGGAGTCCCTCTTTCGGCGGTCATGGTCGTCATGGCCAGCCTCGGCGTCGGCATCGGTTTAGGTTTGCAGAATATCGCCGAAAACCTCCTATCCGGCTTTATTCTTCTCTTCGGACGGGCCGTACAAAAGGGGGATTTCATCACGGTCAACGATCTCTACGGCCGCGTCGAGGCCGTCGGTGCTCGAAGCGTCGTCGTCCGTACCCCCGATAATTTTTCGATGCTCATCCCCAGCAAGGAAATCGTCAGCGGACGAATCGTCAACTGGACATTTCACGACAGCATCGTGCGCATCCATATCCCCGTCGGAGTCAGCTACGATTCCAACGCCACTGAGGTTCGCCAGGTACTGCTCGATACCGCAGACAGTCATCCCGACATCCTCGACGAGCCACCACCGGATGTATGGATCGTCGAATTCGGGGACAGCAGTATTCAGTTCGAATTGCTCGTCCACTTCGACTGCCGGACCACCAACGAGCATACACTGAAGGGAAAATTCAACTTTCTGTTATGGGAAGCGTTGCAGGAGGCGGATATCAAAATTCCCTATCCCCAACGTGATCTGCATCTGCGTACCAAAGGCGACATCGAACAGCCGGGCGAAGCCGAGGCCGACGCCCCCGACGAGCAGTGAGTTAAATCAGTGAATTACTCGGCGATGGCGTCGAGATGGGAGCGCAGATCGGCGACAAAAGCCGACAGTCGCTCCTCGACATTGGGGCCTTTTCCCTCGATGAGCCATGCCAACGCCGAACTGGCCAATACACCGTGGGCACTCTGTGCAACCTCGGCGGCTTCCTCGCCGGTTTCAATATTCATCGAGGCCACGATGGGCAGTGACGTGTAGTTGCGAAGGTCCCGCAGGCGCTCGCGGAAATCCGGCAGATCCATGGTGACCCCCGAGCCGCAGTGACCGCTCCAGACCAACACCCCACGTGATTCTCTTTCGAGCTTCCGAAAACGCTGTTTTCCCGTCGTCGATGCCACGGTCTGGATCAATGCCATCTCCCGTTGCTCGACCTCCCGTTTGAAGGTCCCCGACTCCTCCGCCGGCAGATCGACGACCAACACCCCGTCGACACCGGCCGCCGCCAGTTCCACGGCGCATCGCTGCTCTCCGCGGGCCAATATGCGGTTGAAATAACTGGAGACGACGATCGCAGTCTCATCGTTGGATCGCCGAAAATCGCGCAGTAGATCCGTGATCTCGTCCCAGGCGACCTTCTCACTCATCGCCCGATCACATGCCCGGCGCAACACCGGCCCGTGATAAGCTGGATCGGAAAAGGGTACGATCACCTCGATAATGTCCACGCCCTGTTCGGCGAGGACATCCATATAGCCCCGCGTGGCCTCCAATACGGGATCTCCGGCGACCAATCCCGTCATCAACAGCGGCCTGTCCCGGCGGGGAAAGGCATTTTCCAGTGGCATCAGCCGATTATTCATGACGTGCTCTCCGGCTCCGGTTGCACTGGTTCCTCACCGAGCTCGCGAAGTCCCGCTCCACTGATACCGACCAGAATATGCTGCTCCGAGCGAAGGGTGGGCGCCAACTTGAGTGCATAGGCGAGCCCATAGCCCGTTTCATGGCTGGCAAAGATACCCTCCACTTGCGCCAATTTCTGCTGTGCTTCGACGGCCTTTTCATCATCGATCATCACGTAATGGACCTGCCCCTCCTGCAACCAACGAGCGTGCTGTGGCCCGGCCACCGGAATGGCCAGTCCCCGAGCCCCGGAGTGAGGAGCCAAGATCTGACCTTCTTCGTCCTGCAAGACCAGCGAGCGGGTCCCGAGGTGAACGCCGGGCCGGCCGCGGACCAAACTGGCGGCGCTGCGCTCGGTCCCGTTTTCACCGCCGGCCTGAACCCCCACCAATTGAGGCCCCCCGGTTTGTAGAAATGCCCCGTACAGCCCGGCTGCAAATGAGCCACTTCCCACGGGGGCGATGACGTATTCCAACTCGACGTTCTCCTCTGCGATCTGCGCACGGCACTCCTCGCCGATCACCGCCAGTGCCCGTGCCACCATTTCCGGATAGGGCGACGGACTGGCCAGTGAACTCGTGGCATAAAACGCTTCCTCCGTATCCATCGAATATTGGCGCAATGCCTCGGCCATCGCCTGACTGCGCCCCCGTCCCGCACCATCGACGGAGATCAACTCCACCCCCAGCCGACGCATTCGGGCGGCGTTGACCGGTTCTTTTTCAATGGCGGCACGGCGCATCAAAATGGTCATATCCATCCCCATCGCCGCCCCCACCGACCCCAACGCGACGCCGAAATCGCCGGTCGCCGTCTCCCCGATCAAGCGCTGTCTGCCCATGCGGCGGGCGATCAGCGCCTGGGTTAGCGCCGACGTCGCACAAAAGGTTCCCCCTTCACACAGGTCTTCGCGCTTGGCCCATATCTGCGCCCCACCACACAACGAGGAAAGCGAACTCAGATGGGTCACCGGCGTGGGACGTCCAAGCCGCGAGTACTGCCATCGCCGTTCCGTCCTCAGATACTCCTCGTCAGCGATGGCCTCTTGATGAGCTGCCGCCAATTCCACCAGCGGTGTCCACAATGGCTCCGGTACGTAGCGT